>CALHRQ010000020.1 GCA_938038175.1 uncultured Granulosicoccaceae bacterium
CTCTATTCACACTCTAAAAACATGAATAACCAGCCGATTTAATTTCAGCAGTACAATTTTACATGGCGCTTTTTAAACAACACACTTTAACCAGCTACATATTTTTTTATCAACGCCGCCATACTTTCTGAATTCAATATAGGCGGGAAGAACGTTTGCAATTTGCCATCTGGCCCCATCAGATAAAAGTATGAGGCATGCGATACGACCGGATTGTTATTTAAATCAAAGTCTAGAACCGACGGTTTCTGACCATAAGCCTTATATACCGGTTCTAGCTGCTCCAAGGTCCCGGTCAAACCAGTCAGCGCAGGATGATAATAAGCAAGACTCTCTTTCAAGCGTGCGGGCGTATCGTTATCCGGATCTACAGTAATAACCAAAGATTGGAACTTCTCAAGCGGTTCATTCGCATCATCCTGCAATAACGCCAAAGCATCGCCAATACGTTTGAGCGAAATCGAACACATAATCTGGCAATTGCTGTAACCAAAAAAAACCAGCATATGTTTGCCACGATAAGTTTCATCTGTCACCGCCTCACCCAGGTGATTGGTTAATGAAAAAGGGCCGCCAATATTGGCAATCTCATCAGGCAAATTATTATTGGCAGAAGCTAAGGCCTGCTGCTCATCAGCATTGACAACTATGCCTTTGTCATCATGTGTTTCACCCGCATGGGCAAACACGCGAGAAGGGCTAATCACTAGAGCCATCAGCAGTAAAGCTGTGAAGAACACGAGACCCTGTGTTGGCAACGCACCGATAATAGTCGGAAAAATACGATCTTTTGAGGCAGGATCGGTGTAGCAATGATGTTTACTATTGCCAGACATTAATAGAGGCTCTCAAAAGCGTACTTAGTTGAAGTAATCTTCGTCAGCCTCTTTACCAAGACCCAGATATCCATCACGTTCAATGATTTCTTTAATACGTTCGTCGTGAGCTTCCCAGTTTCCAGCCAGCGATGACGGCTTACCACTTCGCTCCGCCCATGCTTGAGCATAACGGGTGGCTTTCTGCCATGAATTGCCAGGTTCGCGCATATTTTGAACCTGGAAAAAACGTACACCCTTGTTTTCTGTAAACAAACCGCTGACTTCAACTTGCTTCTCACAAAACTGCCAAAGCTCATCAACGGCACCGGAATAATTATTTAAATTTTTAGCAACGAATATCGTGCCGACATCCTCGGTTTTTATTGCAAGCTGGCGCTTGCCTTCGCCACAGTTTTCAGCGCAGTTACCATTTAATTCGCACAGAACATCAACCACCTCACCAGTAAACCCACTTTTTTCTGCATTCGTGACTGGCCATGAAGCAATTCCACCTGGCCTTGAGGCACAAGCAGAAAGAAAAAGTGTTGTGATGATGAGCGCACCCAGTGCGCCAGAACTGATTCTTCCTACATGACTTTGCTTACTATTTTTCATACGTCTGCGCTGTGGGTTATCGTTATAATGTTGATTGGCTTTCAAGATTGCGGAGCAACCAACCTTGAAGCTCGTGAAATCGTTTTAATTTTTGCTTTTTACCTGAAAACCAGCTTCTAATTAAGGACCCGCAAAACCGGGCACAATTCCAAATTTTTCATGCGTTAAATTAACTATGCCGTGGTCTGTGATCACATCATCTATGTTCAGATAACTGATGCCATCAAGCTCAAACGCCGTACCTTTTACGGTTAATTCGCGGCTTTGTAGATTAAGAATTTTTTCGTTTGCAACACTAGTGTCATCACCTTCGAACGACAGAATCATGTAAACGGTCTCTGTTTCCTTATCAAGCAAGCCAACAGGGATTCCGCCAGCGGCACACCAAACAGCGCAAACATGATGTGCCGTTCCTGTGACCGCCTCAGATGAACCCATGATTTGAGAGACGTAGCACCAGGTATCAATCATCTCGCCAGTGACCGTCACTTTGTTGCCGCCAGCAGCAAAGCTTTGTGTGCTAAGCAAACCAGTGAGAACGCAAGCTGAGATAACACCCTTGGCGATCTTTCGCACGAGATGTAACGGGCTTGCTAATGTAGCGCCAGAACAAATAGTTGCCTCAGAACACACATTTGACTGTTGCTGGGCATGCTTAATCGTTGATTTCACTGATGTTCTCTGTATTTGGGCAGAATTAGACTTGAGTTTATAAACAAAACAATGGCCTGTAAAGACGAACACAAAGATGTAACCTTCTATCGGTATTTATTGACCTGCCAGCATAAATAGACGCAACAGGCACTATTATGTTCTCTACAGTCATATCTCTATCGCCATATTCTCGTAGACAGAGAAATTCCTCAGATGCAGACAGGTTGATAGTAAGCCACACTTATAAATCCATTCTGTGCAAAGCAGTGGAGCACGAACAGCCGAAAGCCTGATGAGGGTGCTTTTACTCATCCAGCACACCGTGTATTCTTGCCAGCCGGATGACGACATAACCACGCTATTGCCCGCTTCAACAATCCATAAAACCATTGCTCAGTTGCGCCATTATCGGCTTTGGCGCACGGCCCTGGTGCTGTTGCCTTTTCTGTGGCTCTTAGGCTGTTCTGATCAGCAAGAGGCGAGCTTTGAAAACACCAAAAAGCGTAGCCCAGACATTACAGGCGCAAAACCATTACGTATTGTTAGTCTTGACTATTGCGCTGATCAATATGTTCTTAAACTAGCAGATAAAGAACAGATACTGGCCGTTTCACCCGATGCAACCAAATCGTATTCCTACATGCGTGAAACAGCGATAGGCGTACCAACGATTCAACCTCGAGCCGAAGATGTGTTGATTCAACAGCCCGACCTTGTGGTAAGAAGTTATGGCGGTGGCCCCAATGTATCCGCGTTTTTTAACCATGCCGGTATCCCGGTAGTACAGATTGGCTGGACACAGCATCTCAAGGAAGGACAGGACAACTCTCTTCAATCAGTGTTGCGTTCCGTAGCTGCAGGGCTTGGACAGGTTGAACGCGGCGAACAAGTAATCACTGAATTCAATAGCAGGCTCGCTGCTATCCCAATGCGCAACGATGCACCGGAGACGCTGTACATGACAACTTCTGGTGTCACAACAGGCACAGGTTCCCTGATTCATGAAATGTTAAGTGCAGCAGGACTTGCCAACTTTCAAAAAGAACCCGGATGGCATTCACTGCCATTGGAACGGCTTGTATACGAGCAGCCCGACATGGTTGCCGCGGCTTTTTTCGAATCATTTAAGCGTTATTCAGATATCTGGAGTCCCTCTCGCCACCCGGTTGCGAGGCAACAATTGAACAATGCAGCGCTTGTTCACTTGCAAGGTGCATGGACGTCTTGCGGAGGCTGGTTTCTTATGGATGCGATTGAAGCATTGGCTGAGGGTGGCTCGTCTTGAACACACTATCGAAGCTTCAACACGCAAACAATGATTCAAGCGATAAAGGTCGTTGGCTTAATCCAATTTTATTTATTGCCTGTTTGCTGGCGCTGTTTATTGCTTGCCTTCTAGGCTCAACAGCACTGCCTTTCGAGCGTGTATTGGCGGCCTTGATCGGTCTTGGTGAACATACGGATCGCTTGGTTGTATGGTCAATTCGTTTACCACGGGCCTTGGCGGCATTCCTGGTTGGCGCTGCACTGGGTATCAGCGGTGCCGCACTTCAAGGTTTACTCAGAAACCCATTGGCAGAACCGGGCGTACTTGGAGTATCAGCCACGGCATCACTCGCTGCTACATTCTCCCTGTACTACGGTTTTGTCGCCATTAGCCCCTGGATACTGCCTATTGCAGCCATCGCGGGCGCTCTCTTTGCCACAACACTGTTAGCTCTAGCTGCAATTCGTACACATTCGGTTGTCACATTAATATTGATCGGTGTTGGCTTATCAAGCCTTGCTGCTGCGGCCATGAGTTTATTGCTAAACCTTGCACCCAATCCGTTTTCACTCAGTGACATGATCAATTGGATGCTGGGCTCTGTCGCCAATCGCAGCTTTAATGAAATCGTGCTGGCTTTTCCTTTTCTTTTTATTGGTACAGCGATTTTATGGATGTCCCGACGGGGATTGACCGCATTGACATTAGGTGAAGAGGCCGCCAGCGGCATTGGTCTTAATTTAAAAAATCAACGCATACTCACGGTTCTGGGAGCCGGCATAGCAACCGGTGCGTCTGTTTCACTCGCTGGTGCTATCGGGTTTGTTGGTATTGTTGCACCACATGCAATCAGACCGTTTGTCAATCACGATCCGGCTCGCACTTTAGTACCTTCTGCTTTGTTAGCGGGTTTAATTTTAATGCTTGCTGATATCGGTGTGCGCATCATTCCAACAAACAACGAGCTGAAACTGGGAGTTGTCGCTGCCCTTATTGGTGCACCTGCCTTCATCTGGATAGCCATGCAAAGACGAGGTTTACATGAGTGAACTTCAAGTCAACAAAGTAAGCTTTAAAACCGGGCAGTCAAGTGTCGTAAAAGAGGTTTCATTTAGTCTTGTTCCGGGAGAGTTGATCGCTTTGCTTGGTGCAAACGGCGCCGGTAAAACCACTTTGCTAAGGTGTTGCATCGGGCTGCAAAAGGCCACTACGGGAACAGCTTTGATCAACGCCCACCCTGCACATCGACTTGCCGCTGATACACGTGCCAAAGCCATCGCTTATCTGCCTCAAGTGCGAACCCTGGCGTGGCCTGGCCTGGTTCGAGATGTGGTTGCGTTAGGTCGATTCAGCTATGGTGCTATACCCGGTAAACTAGGCGATACCCACGCTGCTGCAGTCGAACGAGCGATTGAGGCTTGCGATTTGAATCACCTGGCACACAGGCGTGCAGATACACTCTCTGGCGGCGAACTAGCCCGTGTGCATTGTGCACGGGCCTTTGCTGCAGAAGCCCCTTTACTGATTGCGGATGAGCCAACAGCAGCCCTGGACCCAAGACAGCAGTTTCGAGTCATGGATTTAATTGAACGCTATGTGGCGGAAGGAGGCGGTGCACTGGTTGTCTTGCACGACTTGCAAATGGCCGTTAACAAGGCCACTCGGCTGTTGTGGATGCACGATGGTCGAATTGTTGCTGACGGCACACCTATCGATACCTTAACCAGCGAACGGCTTGCACAAGTGTACGGTGTGAATGCACGTGTGGATGGATTGACCGTCACGCTTGATGGCGCAATAGATAAATGATGCGTTGTGAGTTCATCGCCACATCAACGCCACATCAACGCTAACTAAATGATTCATTGATGAGTTGTTGAAATGAGTCGTTGATGATCCACTAATGAGTCATCACTGGTTTGATAGCGCTTAAGTCTGCTTTAATACGTATGGTCTCATTTAAACTATGCCCTGCCAAACTAACAGTCTGCCCGCCATAAACAACTTTTCTTGGCACCAGAACCGCCGATGCCAAAGCATCAGCAAGTTCAACTCCAACCTCCTCCACCATAAAACGTATCGCGGACAAGATATCAACATCAGCACCAGCCAACGTACCATCTTCCAAGGTAAGCTTGCCAGCACAGCGATGGATTGATCTTCCGTTTAATTCAAAACGATCAAGTGTGGTTCCGGCTACTGCCATGGCATCTGATACAAGATACAGCCTTTGCAATCCGTTCATACAGTTAACAGCTGCCTGAATACTAGTAGCATCAACATGTACACCATCAGCAATAAGGCCGGCGTGAATATTTTTTGCTGTTAATGCAGCACCAACAATACCAGGCTCCCGGCTATCCAGCTGGCTCATGGCATTGAATAAATGCGTCACGCAGGAAACACCAGCATTGACGTATTCCATGCACGTTTTAAAACCAACGTTACTATGACCAATAGATAACAACACACCCGCTTCTTTTAAGGTTTCAACTTGTTTTAATGAAACAGATTCCGGCGCAATCGTTACTTTCAAAACGGGTAAGGCTGCTGCTGCTTCAATCAGTCGTGCAAGATCCTGTTCCTGCATGGGCCTGATTAACCGAGAATCGTGTGCGCCTTTTTTTTCTATCGATAAATGAGGCCCTTCGAGATGTAATCCTGCAATGCCAGGCATGGATTGCTTCGTGGCATTAATCGCAGCGTCAATTGCTGCAGCTGTGATTTCGGTCGAATCGGTTATTAGCGTTGGTAATAGCAAAGTTGTGCCAAGACTCCTATGAGCCGCTGCAATGGTTTTGAGTGAGCCAATACTGGGATCGGCATTGAATAGCACACCGCCCCCACCATTAACCTGTAAATCACAAAAACCCAATGATAAAATATCACCCTGCAAGTCCACCGTATGATGACCTGCAGTGTCACAGTATTTCTTTGCGACTACCGATTCACAATAGCCATCTTTGAAAACAGCGCAGCAATCATCGACTATATTACGGCCATCAAAAATTCGGCCATTGATAAAATTGATGGTTTTAATCATGGCTACTGCTATCTGCTCACGCTCACGCTCATCTATGCAATTCCTTATGATATTCTCGTGCCAGGTTCACAGCACCATCAAGCGGTGTGCCCAAAGCATCAATCAGGCTTTGTTGCACAGCATTTGATAAATATGGCTCGTAATGCTCACCCAAACCTCCTGTCAAACACACCGCTAAATTCTCTTGCCAACCAAGTTGCTGCAATTTTTCTTCGAGCTGACTTGCACCCTGGCGCATCACATTGATGGCTACTCTGTCACCGTGTTCAGCATAACGCACAACATCTTTGGCAATAGTACCCACTTGCGCAGTGCTGGCTGTTGCAGCATAGGACACCATATTAGCGTCACCATTGAATGTCATCATCAAATATTCAGTTAGATCTGACTGAGGTAGTAATCCGTCCTGAGCATAAAGGCAGGCACGCATTGCACGCACACCAACCCAATAGCCAGAACCAATATCATCCAGTACCGGGCCCCAACCACCGGCAAAAAAGGTGTTGCCCATTTTCTGGGTTGCGAAAAAAGAACCGGTACCACAATGCAAAACAAAGCCATCGTTTTTTTCAAGTGCGCCACGCAAGGCACAGCGCCTATCATCCTCAACCTTTGCTTGTTTAAAGGGCAAACGCAGTTTTAGTTTACTGGCTATATCAGAGTTGACAACGCCAGCCACGCCGATATACGCTGGCAATGCAG
>CALHRQ010000021.1 GCA_938038175.1 uncultured Granulosicoccaceae bacterium
GCAGCTAACGTTTTCGTACCACCAGAGCTCGAATATTTACGCAGTCACGATGGTGATGGTCGTGATACAAACCCTACCGACCCCGGTGACAATGTCACAGCCACCGTAAGTGAGCAGTTTGGCAGGCTGAATATTGATTGCCAGGTATCCAATAGCAGCTGGCATGGCACTGCCATGGCATCTATCATTGCAGCTAATGTGGACGATGGTATTGGCATGGCCGGCATCGATCAACGCGCAAGGATATTACCCGTACGAGCGATAGGTAAATGTGGTGGTCGGCGTGCCGATATGCTTGATGCAATCCGCTGGGCAGCCGGTGTAGTTGATCCTAACTTACCACCCAACCCAACGCCCGCACGCATTATTAATCTTAGCCTTGGGATAGAAGATCTTTGCACCAGTGCAGATCAATCAGCTATTGATGATGCTCGCCGTGCTGGTGCGATAATAATTTCTGCTGTAGGTAACAGTGGTCGCAATACCGATGACCAACCATCATCACCTTCACATTGTCAAAATGTTCTTGGTGTTATGGCAATTGATCGAAATGGTTTTCGCGCCAGTTATAGCAACAGTGGTCGCGATGCCGATATTGCCGCACCTGGCGGGAATGTATCACCGTCCCTTTACAGTATTCTGGTCGCTACCAACAAAGGCACCAGCGCACCTTCCAGCGATTTCGGCTACAGACGCGCAACAGGCACCAGCGCCGCAGCGCCGCATGTCGCGGCAGTATTGGGTTTGATGTTGTCAGCTAATCCCTCGCTTAGCAACAGGGAACTGGAAGCGTTGCTTTTAAATAACACACGTGCTTTTTCAACTGGCTCATCCGATGACAGTCTGGAGTGTACCGAAACAGAATGTGGCGCTGGCATTGTTGACGCATTTGCCGCTGTACTGGCTGCTAGCGAACATCAGCCCGGCATGTTAATCGACTCCCCAGCGTTAGGTGCAGCGCAATCAGTGCCGGTATCTGTTGGTGGTGTTCCCGACGGTTTTGGTTGCAGCATTAGCGCCTATTCAAAGAAGGATCCTTCCTTTCTATGGCTATGTCTTGCAGCTATATTGCTACTACTTTTAAGGCCAGCCTCTCGCCTCTTTAATTCGCTCATAGGCTTTTTGAATATTCTGCGTTTTGTCGGTCGCTAGCTTAATCATTTCTTCCGGCAACCCCTTGGAAACAAGCTTGTCTGGGTGATGCTGGCTCATCATACGTCGATAGGCACGTTTAACATCCGCTTTTTCATCAGAAGCTGAAACACCAAGCAATGCATAGGCATCATTCAGTGATACCTGTGTTGATGCTTGCGGTGCACGGTTCTCTGAACGCGATTGCCGCCCGGCACGCGCCCGCGCTTGATCCCCCATTCCCATACTGACACTGACCAACATTTCTAACTGGCGATAAACATATTCGGGAAAACCAAGGATCTGTGTGATACGCAACAGTACCTTCTCTTCTTCATCCGCAATGACCCCGTCGGCTAACGCAGCCTGAATCTGGATTTCAAGTAGCATCCGATACAGACTGCTGCGCCGTCGACACTCGTGCTTGAACTGTGCTAAGAGTGGTTCGAGTTCAAAGTCAGCTTGTTTTCCTTGATTGAACAGTTTTATCGCAGCGTCACGCAATTCTTCATTGAGGTTCATGCGTTGCATTACTGCTTCTGCAAGTTCAATCTCGCTTTTGGCCACTCGTCCATCGGCTTTGGCAATATGCCCCATAACTGAAAAAGTTGCGGTAAAAAAAGCCATCCGAACGCGATCAGAATCACCCAAAGGCATCTCGACCGACTCATGCGTGAGCTGAGCTGCCATGCCTTTGTCAAAACTGTGTCCAAGTGCTGCACCCAGCACAACACCCAGCGGCCCTCCCACGAGAAAACCAAAAAATCCGCCAAGTAATTTTCCCCAAACCATTTTTTAAATCAGCTCTCTATTTACGATTTGCGTGTACGCTATTTATGTTGACGAGCAATTCTACTTTAAAGATGTATCTGTAAATTGACCCAGTTCGGATAACAAGCTGGTTGCATATACGCCAGTCGCTAAATTAAAACGCAATACCAAATGTTGTTCATCGCTCCATTGCCACGACATCGCTTCTGGCCGTGCTCTTAACGAACGTCTTTCCTGTTTCAGACCTGCATTTTCGAGCCCGATACAAAAATCCTGCTGGGTTTCGAGTGCCTGATCTTCCAGCTGTGCGCATTGGCCAGTTACTGTGGAAGCACCCCTGCCCCACATGGGCCCCGTCGGATGTATATCAAAGCTGGCTAAGCGCATTTCGATTTCCTTATCCGGGATATCGCAGCTAAAAAAGCTTCGCGTACCATCAAGTGATAGTACCTCACCCGGAATCGCAGCCCACCAATTATCTTGTTGTACGCGTGTTGCACACACCAGATTAAACAGTGATGATCGAGCGGCAGATAATATCAAGCCACGCTTTGTTCTACTTATTTTCTTTCTTGGCTGCCTGAAATACGCTTTTGCTAAAACGAGATTACGCTGCTTGTTTCCAAAACGTTGAGGTCCAAAATAATTTGGAAAGCCTCGTTCTGCTATAAGATTGAGTCGGTGCTCAATCCGATTTTTCTTTGATGCACTTAGATCAATAAGATTACTGAGTGTGATGACAAACGCGTTTGATTGGTGTGCACCACGTCTTAACTTTTTTGTATGTCGCGCATGTTGCAGCACAGCAAAGCGACCGGGCTCAGGTGCAGCATCAGACTGTGTGAAAAAATCGCCTGGCAAAACATCCTTGGCCTGCAAAGGTGATCGAATGCTAATCCACTGATCGGTTATTGCGTTTTTGTCTTTTAATCCTGAAACGCCAATATCGGCTGAACCACAGCGAAAGGCTTCCTGCAGTCGCTCAAGCACATCGTGTGTATTCAAATGGCACTTTCGAATCTGCAGATACTGATGCTCGCCGTCACCGATGGGTGAGAAGCCCAACTGCTCCGATACTAAAAAATGTGAAGGTACTGCGCGCAACGAGCCATCGAGCACATTTTCCCCAAATGCGCGCGGCAATATCGTTAAAAATTTCAACTCTTCGTCCCGATTAGTTCGCAATCTATCAACACTCTGGTAACGCAAAAAACAATGAGCTGCTAAACTCGAGCACTGTACCAAACACTTGCTCAACTTGACGACAATCAGACATGACTCACTTTAGCCGTATTTCGGGCCAGGATGCCAAAAGACTCATCATGAACAAGGATGTCAATATCGTCGATATCAGGGATATCAAAAGCTTCAATGAAGGACATATAACGCAAGCTGAGCATGTTGACGAGAGAACACTCAAACAGTTTCTGGAAGATGCCTACCAAGATGTGGATCTGATTGTCTGTTGCTACCATGGCAATTCGAGTCAGACAATGGCAGCCTATTTTGCCGAGCAAGGATTCGAGAAGGTACACAGCCTGGACGGCGGATATAGCCAGTGGGTTGCAGATCACCCAGATTTGTGTGAAAAAGAATAGATCGTTTCGTTACTCGCACACCCTGACCAAGTCATGATCAAACAGCGCCTCTTCCCAGGTTTGCGCCATTTTCTCGTAGCCCGCAGCTGATGGATGCAGACCTATCTGTTCTGTGCTGATATCGTCAACGCTGACCACACTGTTTTGATCAACTAGAAACACATCGTCACCGACTCTTTGCGCCAGTTGCGCACGCATGCTGACATTAAACAGATCCACAACAGCGTTCAGCGCAGGATCTCGCTTGGGCACAATGGTCGCAAGTAACACTACGATTGGATGATTGGTCTGTTCCCAGGTATCAATTAAATCCAATATTCGGATAATGCCATCGGCAGTGGTTGGAGTGTTGTTGGTCCCGATATGCAAAAGGATAACATCGGTATCTGCCTCATTTAAAAGGTCTAATAGCTTATCTTCGATAAAGGCGATATCCACACCTGGAAAGCCATTATTTTGTGGATCAACCAGCCCTGCTGCCGTGCCCGCATCCTGGCCGCTTTGCCCAAGGTAATCGATCTCGATACCGGCTGCAGTCAATGAATCGAAAAGGAATTGACGATAGCCCACACGAGATTCAAACGGGGGTGTATCAACGCCATCAAAGAATTCGACCCCTGAGGTAATGGAATCACCAAGGGGCATTACACGAAGGGGGGCAAATACAATGTGATGTTCATGGACGGCTATAGCCCTGCCATCACTGTCAACGATCTGGTAGTTGAATACGCTGGCAAGGTGACTGTCATTAGGGCTAAAGGATAGCTGCGCAGATAGAGGGTCAAACGATACCGGAGCCTGACTGTCGGTCTCCAGCATTTCGATCCGAGTACCAGGAACACTCAGGTCAGCCGGCAGCGTGGCCTCGAACAGGCTGCCTATCGGGGCTCTGTCAGCCCCTTGGAATTGTTCGCAGCTAATCGCAAGCTCTAACTCTGGGATTACATCGGGTGCCTGATCAGGGTTTGAGCTTTCACCCGAATTGTCGGGCACAGATTCTTCCATTTGATCAGGTGATTGGTCAGGATTTGTGCCCTCAGCCGTGTTATCGGGAATAGGCTCTTGGATCCCGGCGCCGGGCTGGTCGGGTTCAGAAGCGGACCCTGTACCGTCAGGGCCTGACACCGGTTCGGGGTTGGCGTCAGGGTCCAAATTGGCAGTTTCAGGTTCTACAACTGGCAGGTCTTCGTCAGAGGACCCGCAGGCGGTCAATGTCAGGCAAACACTCACGACGCCCACAATGCGTAACAGGAAATGCATTAGTGTCCCGAAGTACAGTACAGCGGCATTAAGATTACTTTAGCGTGCAGCCTCTTCTGCAACAGCTTTTACGCCTTCCCCATCTGTTGTCGCTGAATTAGCGGCGATATAGGATTCAAGCCCTTCAATCGAGATAATACCTGCCTGAGCAGCAGCTAATTCGCCGTTTGGCTTAAAGAGCACATAACTTGGCGTGCCGTAGAAAGGTTCTTTGAGATTGATTTCATAGTTGGCAAAGATCAATGCCGGCTCACCAACAAATGTCGGAAATTTGACATCATGATCTTTCATATATTTGGCAACCACGGGTAGGCTGTCAGGTCCGTCGAGCGCGATACCATAGACTTGCGCATCGACCTCTTTGTGCGCTTCATGAAAGGCAGAAATAAGAGGTTTCTGCTCTTGGCACACATGGCAGTCAGTTGCCCAGATCATGACAAGCTTCCACTTGCCGTCACCGACTTCAGCTTGCTCACCGGCAGGCTGACCGTCAAGATCGATCAAATCTGGAAAAGGTGTACTGGCTTGCGCCAGACCAAAGCCACACACAAGAAACACCATAGCGGCAATAAAAAACTTACGAATCTGCATCATTTTTACTTTCACCGTTTTCTATTCTGATTAAGCTTGCGCCCGATTGGCCGCCTAAATTACCAAAAATAAGCTGCAGTGTGCACAATATTGACACATTAGCAGAGTAATAATTGGGTTGCACAAGACGCGCAACTGGTACTATTTTAGGATCTCGCGTTAACAGAGGACGAATTTTATCCGTGGCTCAGATACCGATGGGCACAAAAAGTTCCCTAACAAGTTCCCGTATAAACAATAAACGGCCCAGCCTGGCATTTTATTAGCGTTAAAATCAATTTGTAACGATTTGTAATAGTTGCTCGCGCCACAAGCCATTGATGCGTACAGCTATTGCATACATATTTTTACTAATCGTGACGGTCATCTTTGCAGTTGATTTTACCTGCGTATAGAAGCTCTGAGCCAGCACATTCACAATCTGAGTACTATTTCTGCATCAAATATCGGCTATCCACTTGCTAAGCTCATCGCTCATTCAATACCTGCGTACTGGCCGCTGATTCACAGCATGGAACTCAAATGCATAAAAAGTGGCTGGGTTACGGTTCTGTGGCTAGTAGTCCGTGTCGGAATAACCAAACACACGCCACGTTTGCAGCCGTTGCCAATCCGCTGGGAATTTATCTCGTACGCTCTGCTGTTATGCATTAATGTGCTCTGCCATTCAACCGCCTGGAGTGCATCGCTCAACATCAATGGGCTTAACGAAGAGCAGGAGGAAAATGTCAGATTAACAGTTGGTGAAGTGCCAGAGAACGAAAACCTGCGTAATCTTTATATTGATCTGCTACCCGATCAGGCGCGTCAATCACTGGCCGCAATCGGCTACTACTCGCCGTTAATAGACGTGCAAACAGACACCATTGACCAGGAACTTGTTATCACACTGAACGTACAGCCCAATGACCCTGTGCGCATAAACAAAATTTTATTGCGCATTCAGGGTGACGCCCAGATAGACGGTGCCTATATGCCAGTGCTTGGCCGGCTGCCACTACAAAAAAACGCGGTGTTTGATTCAAGTAACTATGAAGCGGCAAAATCCATACTCATTGATGCAGCGCAAGCCCGTGGTTATTTTGATTATAAATTTTCAACCAGTAAAGTTCTTGTCAGTCGACGCTCACAAACAGCCGACATAGAGCTGGTTGCCGAGAGCGGTTCACGTTACACCTTTGGCACCATTCGTTTCGATCAGGATGTGTTCAGCGATGCGTTTCTTACCCGTTGGATACCGTTTGCAGAAGGCGACCCGTATGAAGCAGATAAAATCGGTGAGCTTACTCAGAATTTACAAGACAGCGGCTATTTTTCAACCGTTAGAGTGGCACCGCAGCGCGATGTACGTTATGGCAAGACCGTGCCTGTGTTAGTCACACTAAGACGCAGAGATCGTAATCAAATCGGTTTGGGAGTTGGCTTTGAATCAGACACAGGACCACGAGCAAAACTAACCTGGGGAAAACCGCTGATCAACAGCCAAGGTCATTCAGCTGATGCAGAGGTGGCAGTCTCGGGTATCAGCCAGGAAGTCAGCTTCGCTTATCGAATACCTCGCGAAAACCAGCCTTTATACAACTATTGGGGTATTGAATACGGTTTACAAAATGAAAATGATGATGGTATTGAAAGTTTGCTCAGCACCCTGAACTTTCAACGCGTGCGTCGATTCGCAAGTGATTGGCAAGAGTCCATTTTTATACGCTGGGAAAGGGAACGCTCCGTTATTGCAAGAGTAGAAAAGCAAACCGACCTGGTATTACCGGGTGTGCGCTATACACGCTCTCGATCCCGTGGCCGCCCGTTTTTAGAATGGGGGCAAAGTAGTAGCTTTCAATTTGAGTATGGCAACCGGGAGTTGCTCTCAACCATCGATTTTTATAAGGCAACAGTGAACTTTAAATACCTGCGTGCTGCAGATAAACGCAACACGTTAATACTCTCTTTGCAGTACGGGGCAATCACAACAAATGACTTTAGTCAGGTACCGGCATCACAACGCTTTTATGCGGGTGGTGATCGTAGTATCAGGGGATACGGCTTCCGCCAGGTTGGCCCACAGGATGCCGACGAAGACCCAGTAGGAGGTCGCTTCCTTGAGGTTGGCAGTGTGGAATATAATTATCGTTTTGCAGACCGCTGGAGTTTCGCCGTGTTTAGCGATTTTGGCCGTGCTTTCAACAATTTCAGCACCTCACACAGTCAGGGCGTTGGGGTGGGTGTTCGCTGGCAGTCTCCGGTCGGGCCATTTCGCCTGGATGTTGCCACACCAGTAAATGACCCCGACAACGATAGCATCCGTATCCATCTCTCTCTGGGGCCTGACTTGTGAGTCGACTACCCCGCCTAATACTGATCATTTTTTTGATCCTTTTTTTACTGCTGCTGATTGTGTTCGCTGGTTCTTACGCACTACTGGGCACTGAGAGAGGTTTTAAATTCACCACAGAACAGCTCAGTAATAGAATAGATGGTCTGGAAATTAATCATTCCAGTGGTGATTTGAAAAAAGGAATTAATTCTGAATCACTGCGTTACCACAATGAACAGATAGCGATCGATGCGCAGGGTATTACCTCGCGCTGGCGTAGCGATTGTCTTTTTGACAAGCAAGTGTGTATCGACGATGTGGTCATCGATGAGTTAAACATCGAAACCTTTGCCAAAGACAAACCAAAAACAACACCAGAGCGTGAAGATATCGTACTGCCCTCGATCGACCTACCAGTGGGCTTTGATGTAAAAAATGTCCTTGTCAAAAAACTGCGCCTGACTCTGCCGGGCGATGGCCCTGTGCAGGAACTAAACGACATAACTTTATCAGCGCATTCTGAAGAAAATACGCTGCATATCGATAAGC
>CALHRQ010000022.1 GCA_938038175.1 uncultured Granulosicoccaceae bacterium
ACTTAACGACTGAAATTGTTAATAGCGACATTGTCACCAGCGAAAACGATCTGACTAAAGAACCTGCACGCACACACGCTGCTGCGTCGTCCACGGTAGATTCGAACAGTGCATACTCGTCCGACATAGCAGATCTCGACAACACAATTGAGGAAGACGGCTCAGCTGCTCACTCTGCAGATGCAACCAGCGAGATCCTTCATATCGATGCCAGTGATACGGTAGACGATAGGCTGTATGACGGCGTCGGCCGCTCGTTTCTGGTGTTTACGCGTGATGGCGCCGTCAACGCAATAAAAAAAGGTGTGTCGTGGCCCGCAATGCTGCTTACACTCCCCTGGCTACTATCCAAACGCCTTTTGGGCACCGCTATTATTTACTTGTTTGTCTGGCTGGCTGTGGTTGCCGGTGTTATTACCACTGCAATGCGATGGCTGGATTTAGGGCAAGCTGCCGGTCTTGATATTAAACTCTGGACACTGGGGTTTTGCCTGCTGGCGCTGGTGGGCTTGTTTTACATACCATTTCGCTATGGCAATACGTGGGTCGCCGGCAAGCTACAGCGCAAAGGCTATACGCTGCAGTCCCACGTAAGTGCAGTTTCGAAAAAACAGGCTATTCGTCGACTCAGAGCATATGCTCAAAGCTAACGGTTTATTGGGGTATTTCAGTTAATTTTCAGTTCTGTATTTAGTTCTGTATTTAGTTCTGTATTTTATGATGGAATGCTGATTAATGATGAGAAAATGCTGGTCGAGAACAGGATCACTTTATCGCACTGCACTAGTCGAGCTAACACGCACTTTGTGCGCAACTAATTCGATTAATCTCGCATAAACGAATACGGCCCCGTACAGCTTGATCGAATGGCGTCGTTAATTTCTTTCAAGTCATCGAGAAGAATGACACGTCTGCAAAAATAACAAAACCGCGGACCTGCTTGAGTTGTACATATCAAGCAATTTGACTGAAAAGGCCGAGAGTAGATTCTCGGCCTTTTTTATCCCCGCCACCACACCCCGGTTGTATAATTGCTTGGTCAATCCTGACCCAACAACTAACTGGCCAGACTGTGAGCCATATAACGTCTGCCACACAGAGACAGCAAAGCTCATGTTTCGATCATTACCCGAGTCCAAACCCGACGCAATTCTCAATTTGATGACACAGTTCCGAGCAGATCCTCGCACGGACAAAATGGACCTTGGTGTTGGTATCTATAAAGATGCCAATGGAAACACCCCCGTAATGCACGCGGTCAAACGGGCTGAAAAAAAACTGGTGGATACACAAGATACCAAAGCCTATGTAGGCCCTGTTGGCAGCAGGCCGTTCTGTGACTCAATCATTGCACAGGTGATGGGCAAGGACGCCGATACCGACCGAATCCGAGCTGCACAATCAGCTGGAGGTACGGGCGCTCTAAGAATTATTGCCGATTTACTTAAAAACCTCAGGGGCAAAGCCAACATTTGGGTATCTGATCCTACCTGGCCTAATCATTTCCCGGTTTTCAACGCAGCCCAGCTAAATATAGAACCCTACCCTTACTACGATGCCCAAAATAGCAGAGTAGATTTTGATGCCATGATGGGCACTCTCGGTAAAGCCAATAAAGGCGATATCGTTCTTCTACACGGCTGCTGCCACAACCCCACGGGTGCTGATCTGTCACAGGATCAGTGGCGTGCAGTGGCAGAGCTGTGTAAAACCAATCAACTCTTCCCGTTTTTTGATCTCGCTTATCAAGGTTTCGGCGACGGTCTGGAGAACGATGCCTGGTCCGTCCGTCATTTTGCACAAGTACTGCCAGAGCTTGCCATTGCTACCAGTTGTTCTAAAAATCTTGGCCTTTATCGCGAACGTGCAGGTGCCGCCATATTGGTCGCTGAAGATGCTGATAACGCAGACCGAGCTTTAGGGCAATTGAGTATTGTTATCCGATCCAATTACTCCATGCCACCTGATCACGGTGCTAATACAAGCCATTTGGTGTGGTCTGATCCTGAACTGAATAAAGTATGGCGAGACGAACTTGATAGTATGCGTGAGCGTATGACACGTTTGCGTAGCGACTTTGCAGAAGCGATGCGAAAGCGCAGTAATTCTGATCAATTCGATTACATTATTGGTCAAAAAGGCATGTTCAGCCGACTGCCATTGAGCACCGATCAAATCGAAAAACTGCGCTCAGAGCACGGTATATACATCGTTGGAGATGGCCGTATTAATATCGCGGGATTACCAGACGCAAACATGGATGCATTGGCTGACGCAATAATGGGCGTGATCTGAATCTCATAACCTTTCTTTCGTGACCTGACGCTTTTAGCTTCGCTCCATGTGTTCTTGCTTAGGTCGTCAGGTTCACGAAACCGGACTCTCCCAATTGGAACGGGATAAACCGGATGAGATAACAAAGCACTGACCATACCCTTAATCCTCGGGTATGGCCGGCTTTGCAGTATCAGACTTTGCTGTATCAGACTTTAAAGGGCCCTTCTGGCAATGGTAAACGAGCGGCAATTGCTGCAGTTGCAATGACGCTTAGCGTTTCATGCTCTTTATCTTCCACGTTCAATCCACCGTGCACGACATTTACGGCCACTGTCCCAAACGGAATCTGCTTAGCAATGATGGCACTGTCTACCTGATCAGGTTTTTGTACGGCTACAGTGACCTCAACCTGCATACTTTCGCGATCGATACCCAACGAACGGAACAAGGTCAGAGAGCTATGGTGTAGTGCATCCTGCACGGCACGTACACAGGCTTTGGTGTAATCCTCGCCGTAAAGATCATTACCGGTGCCCATCTCTAAAATAATACGTTTTAACTGATCAGCCATGGTTATGCCCCTCCCGCATCAGAATCAGCCGTTTCCATTTCCAGATAAACGACCGCGCAGGCATTGGCAATGACGGTGGTGTTATCGCCCGCATCATTGAGAATATCCAGACCACCTTTAACTGCACGTACTGTGCTGGTTCCATAGGGCAGCACGGCGGCAACTGCTTCAGCATCTACGGCTTCAGGATTTGCCACCCCAATTTCCACCTCAACTTGCATGGCATCTCTTGAATAACCTAAAGCGGGGACAATAGACAGAGAGTTATGCCACAGGGCGTCACGCAATGCACGCACTGCAGCTTTGGTGTAGTCCTGGCCATGCAGATCCGTACCCATACCAAATTCCATTGCAAGACGCTTTCTGGCCATCAGTTGTATCCAGGTAGCTAAGCGATTGCTTAATGTAGCGTAAATTGAAACGCTCGCGTGGAAATTCGGACCTTATCGTTCAAATGATATCGCCTGATGTCGTCTTACGACCAATCATAAAAAAGGCCGCTTTCAGCGGCCCTTCTTACACTCGCAACATCATATAAAGCTTAGGTCATTGGCGAACAAAGGTTCCAGAAAATGATGCAACAACCTCCCCGTCAGGCCCAGATGAATTCAAGACCAGCTTATCAGACAGGCGATCATTAAACATCACCCCAATACGATTCGCCGTTCCAAATAAAAATTCGACATTCACAAAAAGATTTGATATCGAAGATGCTGATACCGTGCCTGAAATGGGTGTCACGAACTCGCCAAAAACAGAAGAACCCGAGAGCGTACCATCTGCACTGATTTCAAGATTGACCTCAAAAATAATCGGATTTGCTGGATCACCAAATGAGGTTTGTGCCTGCCAGGTACCCGCAATATTGGCAACCGATATCGGCATGATATCCGCATCGCCGGCAAAGGTCATTGCAAATTCGTCATTGTTACTATTAAGCAGTGACAAGCCTTCGTTTGCTGTGGACAGGTTGTACGTGATGGTGTTCGAACTACCATCCACGCCCATAGGCAAGTCCCCTGAAATCGTAAATGAATCGGCAAACATAGGGTCTATGCTGTCGCGGTGCAGAAAACGAGACAACTCGCCATTAGCCATTCCAAAAGCCGTTTCAAAGTTGATGTCACCGTTGTCGCTTAAGGCAAACAGATCGTTGTTCTCGTTGATTATAACAACGTCATTTTCCCTTCCCATTCCGAAACCTGTGTTACCAAACCATACGCCATTGATGGCGCCGCTTGGGTTAGAACCGTTGCTGCTTGGCGGTGGTGTTACGTTATTATTTTCCCCCGCTGTGCTCTGCTCGGTGTTATTTTGATCCGGTGTGTTCATCGCAGGCGGGGCAGCCACTGGCGGGTTGGTCGCAGGTTGTTCAACGACAGCAGCATCGCCCTGACTGTTGCTATCTCCAGAGCATGCGACTATCGACATCAGGGCAGCAGCCATTGCTATCCCAGTAATTTTTTTCATCATCAGTTGGAATTCTCCAGATTTTGTGTGTTCTTCGCACTGATTATGCCATTAGTGGCGAATCACATTGTCAATTTAAGCACTGCGTACAAATTCACAGGAATCGGCCTGATACCTGAATTTGCATCGAAACTACAAATTTGTCACTGTAGGCCGCTACAGAGTCAATGAAACCTCTTATCCAAATTGTAGGTTATCCATTTGGATACCGCTTTGCAGGCTGGCTACTCTTCTTGTTTGCACTCAGTGGCGCTACTCATGCTGGCATTCATTCCTGTCAACTAAGCAGTGGTGACATTGTTTTTCAAGACACACCTTGCCTTATCGAACCCGTCAAGCAGCTCACAGCGAGAAATATCGATAACAGCATCCCATTTGATATTCATGAAAGCTGGTTCGAAAAACCGGCCCTGGCACCGGATAAAGCTTTTTGTGATGAAAATGGCTGCGACTGCAGTACAAGCAAACGCCCTTTTAAATTCGGTTTGCAACAGGCTGTTGTAGATGCTCTGTATATGGATGCTAATTGGCATCGGCACAGCTCACTCAACGAAATTCTGCTCAGCGAAACTGATCGACTTAAACGTTTTGAACTACGAAGAGATGTTGAAACAGCTGCCTGCGAAATTCTGATGTCACAACAGGCACTCAAGCAATTCGGTCCATCGGTATTAAATAGCTTGCGATCCAAAAAACGCGAAGCTGAAAACAGAGGCATGGACAATCCAGATGATTGTGATGGCAGCGATTCTGAAGTATGTCAATTCATTGATGCCATCTTTCTGTACGATCAAATGCAAGCCGATATAGTCAGTCTGAGGATGAATACAAAGACCGAGTTGTTGGAAGTATTTTTACCGCTGGCTGAGAGCAGCGGTGATTAGGCCAGTCCGTTAAGAACGATGCGAATGTATTGCGCATTCAGTCTTTTTCACCACTGAATCTTTGACCAACCCCCACGCACACGCTTACTGCGTATTTCCCGGCTACGATAAGCATCTGATGGAATGGCGCGATCGCCATTGGAGCGCTTCATAGCGCTAATTTCCAGCAAACCTGTTATGGCTTTTTCAGCATTGCGTACGCGTATGCCCTTAATGTTGATTTCAATGCTCTCGAAACGCTGTAAAAGCGCTTTGAACAAAGTTGACTGCTCAGACTCCAAGGCAAGTCTGTCCATACTTACAGTATCCCCTGCTTCAATCGCACGGCGCAAACCGTCAAACATGCGTGTCACAGTTTCAAAATCTGCATCACTAACAGGCTTGTCATACTCCTCCTGGGCAGCGGCTATAGCAAAGCCCAATGTCTCAACGCGCGGATCGCTTGATTTTATAGAATCGGCAACCGACCACTGTTGTCTGGCAGCGTCAAGGTCTCCAACTGCCATTGAGGACTGTGCCGCGGCAATGGCTTGCCTTAATCTCGCTTCTTCGCGCGCCCGGGCAATTTGCAGCGCTGTCTCGCGTGCCTTTCGCTGATCCTCGGCGATCCTTCTTCTCTCTGGTTCTTTCTGCTGTTCCAGCCTTGCAGCTTCAGCAGCAGCCTTTACACGCGCTTTCTCGGCGGCACGATCAGCTGCCTGCGCCGCCTCGATCGTTTCTGTCAGATTATTTTGGCTGTCCGTCTGTTCGAGCTTTGATACAGGTGAGGAAACTGGATCTGAGACCAGGGCAACAGCTTGCGTATTATTTTCAACCAGAGCACCATTGTCTTGGCTGACATTGTCTTGATCACTGTTGTTCCCGGCACCAGTATCACGGACGACATTACTGCGAGTGTCACCGCCACTTTGCAGACTAGCACCTGGTAGCTCAGAATCCTGATGTGTAGCACCATTTTTTTCCGTGCCCTGTAAGTCAGTCAGCGCTTCATTATTCGACTGATTGCTACTATCGGTATTAACAGAAACGGCTGCATCCGAAACACGACTCAAATCACTCGCGTTTGTTGCTGGCTGATTATCGGTAGTTTCAGGACGGGTTGCACTTGTACCATTCAATGCAACAGCGACTTCTCTGGTATTGTTGTCAGCTTGAGATTTTACGGTTTGCAAAGCAGCTAGCCAAATGCCAATTGCTCCAGCCGAGAGCAGCAAAGCTAGCAGTGCCAACCCTCTTATTCCTGACAACACGCTGACCGGTTTTGAGGAAACAACCTTTTGCTCTTGTATGTCTGGGCGAACACGCGACGCATCAGACAAGTTCTCTGGGTTGTATTTCTCTGGGTTGTAATTTTCTGAGTTGTATTGATTAGATTGTTTATGTGAAAACACAGTGGCGGCAGTATGTGATGTAGCCTGCTCAGATACTGCAAGGCTGTGATCAAAACCACCCCGATCCTGCACCGCGTTGGACACCATGCCGTGAGTAGGGTTTATTTCATTGGTACCAAGCAAGGCGGGCATCCACTCTTCCAAGGTCTGCGGCCGATCAGCAATTCGAAATTGCATCGCCCAATCTATCGCTTGTAAAAACGGTTTGCTGTATCGACCTTCCCCCAGATACTGCGCCGCTATCAGAGGATCAGTGGCACCATTAAAAAGAGCTGCAGCTCGACGCGTGCTTTCAACCGGGTCACTACCTGAAATGGCATAATACAACGTGCCGCCGAGCGCATAAATATCAGTCCAGGGGCCTTGCTGTTCATCATTCTCAGAACTGTACTGCTCAAGCGGCGCATAACCAACGGACACCAACGCCGTCAGGTTTTGCTGTGTGTACATACTGGCGTCACGCGCCGAACCAAAATCGAGCAACACCGGGCTTTCGGATCTTTTTCTAACCAGAATATTTGCAGGCTTAATATCACGATGAATAAACCCATGCTTATGCACTTCAGCCAAACCTTTGGATATGGGCAAAATCAGATTTTTTAAAAACTGCTCATTGTTATTTCCTGATTGTTTCAAAAACGCCCGTAAATCGTTGCCCTCCTCAAATTCCATTACCATGTAGGCAGTATTGTTCTCTTCAAATACGGACATGACCCGCACAATATTGGGGTGATTAAAGCGCACGAGATTTCGTGCCTCTTTGATAAAGCGTTCCATACCCCACTGGAACGCAGGACTATGCTCTTCGGTTAGTGGGTGAACATGGCTGTCCCCTTGCCGTGTGGCTACCTCGCTTGGGATATATTCTTTTATCGCAACATGGTGCTGCAGGTTGGTGTCAGTCGCCAGATAAATTACTCCAAAGCCACCACGTCCCAGCACACGTTCGACGCGGTACCAGTTCAGCATTTCACCTTGCTGAAGCGTTCTATGAGCCGTATTGGATTGCATGGGATGGCGGGCTTCGGGCGTGTTTGATAATGATGATAACAATAATCTGTCCTACAACGCTTACTGACGCGTTCCCTGCTATAAATGTTACAAATTTACTGTGTTTCCAACACCGCCCCAATCCTCCAGAGTACAGTGAGGCGCCGTAAAGCAAGAATAGACACATTTTTGGCAATCAGGTTCAGGGCTCCAAGGGCTTGGCCGTTATACACTGTATAGATACGGACGATTCGTCCGGGCATTGCTTAGCCTTGTTCGGCAAGTGTTTTATTTAATCTCAGGTGTAATTTATTTGACGCCAATACCATCCGCACTGTCGGAAAGCAACGGCGTAAAGACTAATACAATGGCGGTACGCCAAGTATCAACAATCAGGGGCATGTAGCTATAGTGAATACCGAAAATTCCTATCTTCGGGCTTATATTGAAGAACAGACTCTGGCCGAGAAGATGATTCCGCCAGTTGGACGGTTGTATCGAGAACGTGGAGTGATCATTACTGTCTTTGGGCGCAAGCTCATGAACGCCTCTACTATAGACATAATTAAAGCGCACCAAACCTCGCGTCAGGTAACCGGGGAAACACTGACGGTCAGTGAAACCATGCGTGTACTTGCGCTTCTTGACGAAATCAATCCGGGTTCATCCAGAATTGATATCGGCAAGCTTGCTTTCACTGCACGCAGAGAAGGTCATTTAAGTACCGATGACAATACTGCACTTCATGCTTTTCTGACAGCAAACACAAAAGAACTCAAGGATGAAAGCTCATTGCTTGATGAGCCTCGCGATATTGTGCTTTATGGTTTCGGACGTATCGGAAGAATACTGGCACGCCTGCTTATAGAACGCACCACCTCCAGTAACCCGGTAAGGCTACGCGCAATTGTTGTGCGCGGTGGACGCGATGGCGATCTTAGAAAACGTGCCAGCCTGCTAAGGCGTGATTCCATTCACGGCCCGTTCAATGGGCACATTACCATCGATGAAGAACAAAGCGCGATCATTGCCAATGGCAATTTTATCAAGGTCATCTATGCTGACAAACCTGAAGATATTGACTATACGCAATACGGAATCAACAATGCACTCATTGTAGATAACACAGGCATATTCAAGGATGAAGCAGGTTTAAGCCGCCACCTAGTTCCAAAGGGTGCTAACAAAGTTTTGCTAACTGCACCTGCAGGTGGTGCGATTAAAAATATTGTATATGGCGTCAACAATGACATGATAAAAGACAGCGATACCATTGTGTGCGCTGCGAGTTGTACAACCAACGCGATAACGCCTATTCTAAAAATAATCAATGACAAATTTGGTATCAAGAACGGGCATGTCGAGACAGTACATTCGTTCACCAATGATCAGAACCTCATCGATAATTATCACAAGGCCGAACGACGCGGCAGAGCCGCATCATTGAACATGGTATTAACGTCAACTGGCGCTGCAAAAGCTGTGGCTAAAGCACTGCCCGAACTTGCAGGTAAACTCACCGGCAACGCGATTCGAGTTCCAACACCAAACGTGTCAATGGCAGTCTGCAACCTAAACCTGGACAAAGCCGCAGATAGAGACGAGATCAATGCGTATGTTCGCGAGATGGCGTTCAATTCAGAACTAAGCTTGCAGATCAACTATTCGTTCTCAACAGAAGTTGTTTCAACCGATTTTGTAGGAACACCAGAACCTGCTATCTTTGATTCTGTCGCTACACTGGCAGATGGAGATCGTTGTGTTCTCTATGTCTGGTATGACAATGAATACGGTTATAGTACGCAGGTGCTGCGGGTTATGCAGCAGATGGTTGGCCTTAATATTCCAAACGTTGAATAACAAACGTTGAATAAAAAGTAACCCTGCAGAAATAGTCTCTGCCTGTGTCTTTAACCAATGAATAGTGTTTGTTGGATACAGCGAGAAATAAATAGAGCGTTGAATAGCTAATCTGGATAGTTACACCAGAGAGTTTAAAAAGAGCTAAAAAGTATTAGCTATTCAACGATTGTTAATCGTTAGTGCGTCATCCCGTAGATCACATAATTTACGCCCAGCCTATAAGCTGTGGCCGTGTACAAGGCGCTGTACTCTTCCATATCAGCATGTTCCCAGGCATCGCCTAAATCCATATTCCAGTTAACCACAGCCATCACTCGGCCATCATCGTCCATTACTCCACGCCAATGTGGCTCTTGCCGAGACGCGTTGCTTTCTACAACCGACAAGCTTTTAGCGATGGGTAATTCCCAGGTTTGACCAGGGTTGAGACATAAGGCTCGAAGACCAGGGATCTGTATGAATTCTTCAATAGGAAAATGCACATTAAAAATATCATGGTCTTTAGGAATATCAACAATATCCCTATCAGGAAATACCTGACCCATCCAGTTTTCAAATTGTTCCCATTGATAACTGCCGTGGAAATCATCTACCAATAGAAACCCGCCACGTAACAAGTATTCTCGCAACATATCGGCTTCTGTGGAAGTAAACGATGCAAAACCAGCTTCTACAATGTAAAGCATTGGATAGTCGAACAAGCGATCGTCCAACGCCGAAATGGATTGGCTTTGTTGATTGGTATCGACACGAGTCAGTCGTTTCATGGCCGCTATAAAATGCGGCTCGGACTCAGAACAATCTGCCTGCCAATGAGGGTAGCCAATTCGGTCACCCAGGTTATTGATAGCGGTCTGGTTGTCTGAGAATATTAACCTTGAAAAAGTAAATTCACTGTCACTGACGCCTTGAAGAGCTGATGGGCACTGAGGTCGTTGAGGTGTTGTACAAATTGCCAGTTCAGCGTGTGCTTGTGATTGTAGTGTAAGAACTCCAACACAAACCGTCCAGAAGACCCAATGCGCACTGCGATAGATTTGTTTCAACATATCGGATAACACTATTTTTGAATTATTTCCTGCTTTCCCGAGTATGGTTCGGGGTTTATATCATGGTTGAATCAAACGGCGTACACCAACTAATGACATCAAATATCAGCAAATTCTCAACATGTTACGTGCCAGAGCAAATGCTTGTAGTTAATTATAGTGATATTTGGCAGGTTCCTGCGATATTGGTTCAATAAAGACCCTTACTGGTTGACTGCACCCGGCCCCTTCTGCGCAGCTGGCGGGCATTTTCCAAGAATTATCATACCGAGCACTTCATCTTTAGTCACTGAACCAACATCTGCACTACCCACCATTTGCCCGTTTTTCATGACGGCTACACGATCTGCGAGATCAAACACATCTTCGATATCATGGCTTACCAGAAAAATACTGATACCCTCATATTTGAGTTGCTTGATCAGCTCACCCACTTGTGCAGTTTCCTCTGGACCCAAGGCCGCTGTTGGTTCATCCATAATTAAAATCTGAGCATTAAATTGTATTGCACGCGCGATAGCTACCGACTGTCGTTGCCCACCTGATAAGGCCTTCACGGGTTCTTTAAAGCGTTGAAAGCGCGGGTTCAAGCGTCCCATCACTTCGCGTGCTGCTGCCTCCATGGCGACATCGTCAAGCGTACCCCACGCAGTACGCAGCTCACGGCCTAAAAACAGATTAGCAGCAGTATCCACGTTATCAGCCAACGCCAGAGTCTGGTAAATGGTTTCAATGCCATATGCTTTAGCATCACGCGGATTACTAATGTTAGCCAATTCGCCACGCACCCTAATGTCGCCAGCATCACGCTTATAAGCGCCGGAGAGTATTTTAACTAACGTCGATTTGCCGGCACCGTTGTGCCCAAGTAGAGCAACAACTTCACCTTTATGCAGGTCTACAGAAGCATCATCAACAGCATGAATACCACCAAAAGAAATTGAAATGTTTTCAAGCTCAATAACCTTTTCTGTACTGTTTTTCCTCATGATCACCCCTGTCTACGGCGATAAATACCGTCCAGCCAAACCGCCAGCACAAGCACCACGCCAGCAACAATATTCTGTAGTGGAGAGTCAACGCCCAGCAATAACATGCCAGAGAATAAGGATTGCATAACAACAGCACCCAACATAGCACCTGCTATCGTGCCTACACCACCACTTAGCGAAGTGCCGCCGATAACCGCAGCCGCTATAACCAATAGTTCGTCAAGTGTGCCTTGTGCATTAGTGGCCGCATTTAAACGCGCTGTCGAAATTGTCCCAGCGATACCACATAGCATGCCCATAGTGATAAATATCTTTGTCGTTACCCACTTGGTATTTATTCCTGCAAGCTCAGCGGCCTCCGGGTTTCCACCCATTGCATAGACATAACGGCCAAATCGTGTGCGCTTTGCGACAAACGTCATCACAATACCAACACATACAGCGATAAGCACCGGAATAGCGATACCGTGCGCAATGAATAATTCAGACGGTTCGACATTTAAATTATTGTTCTTGATATAACGTTTAACAATCCCAGCTGGCCAAGGGTATGAATTAGCAACAGCAACGGCACCAAGCACTGTTGCACACACAGTACTAACCAGAAAAAGCTCTGCCCAGACAGGCCTTAAGGGAAAATTAAAGCGCTTACGCTGACGTCGTGCATTCAAGATTAGCAGCAGCACCAGAAGACAAGCCAAACCACCAACAACCCAGCTCCAAAAAGCACCTATGGCTCCATTGGGGCCTCCTCCCATTAACCTGAATGTGCTATCCAAAGGCGATACAGTGCGGCCCGATGTTACCCACCATGCAGCGCCGCGCCACACCAGCAGACCGCCCAGGGTTACAATAAATGCTGGCACGCCCATGTAAGCGATAATAAAGCCATGCAAAGCACCAATCATTGCGCCCAGTGCAATACCAACGGTTAACGCGATTACCCATATAGCAGGATGATTTCTATTAAGCAATTCAGGCAGCCATTCCACTTGAACAACCGCCATGATCATGGCAACAAAACCCAGTACTGATCCGACCGAAAGATCAATGTTGCGTGTGACAATAACCAACACCATGCCCGTCGCCATCACGGCAACTGAAGCCGTTTGCACTGACAGATTCCACAAATTCCGTGGTGTAAGGAAGCGGCCGTCGGAGACAAAATGAAAGGCAACCCAAATCAGGATCAGTGCGCCGAGCATACCGAGCATGCGTGTGTCTATTTCAGTTGCACGAAAAAAACGTGCAGTTGCCTGAAGGCCATGCTCGATCACACCAAAACTGCGCGCAACCAAACCTCCATCGCTATTGCCTGCGACTTCCTCTTTGGGATTATCAGCCATACTTGTACTCAAGAACAGATAGGTGGAAACCCGCCCGGATGGTGAGGAGTATCACCAAACCGGTCGAGTGAACTGCAAAAAAGCAGGTGAAGACGAGACACATGCATCTCTACTTCACCGATTTTATCGATATATTAATTTTTAACGTCTATTAGTGCTCGTTTTACAACACATGCAGTCAAGGTATGATTCGAAATTCTTCACTCTTGAACAGTATGTTCATAAGCGCTCATTCGTCATTGCTTAATCTTCAAAGTTGTTTTAAACAAAGCAGTAAGAAACATTAGCCACAGGCCGCTACTGATTCAGCCGCATCCTGACATACTTTTTCTTTTGCAATCCAACCAGCATCAATAACCACATCCAGGTTGTCTGCAGTGACAGGCACTGGTGCAAGAAAGATTGAATTCATTTCAACACCCTTAGGGCCACCAGAGAATTTAACTGCCCCTGGGATATCGCTCATGCTTTTACCATCGGCAAGCATGGCTGCAACCGCAGCGGCATTCTTACCAAGCTCTCGGGCATCTTTCCAGACGGTGACAGTTTGAGTACCTACAGCAACACGATTTAATGCAGCGTGATCACCATCTTGCCCCGACACAGGCACTTCACCATCCATACCTTGTGCAGAAAGTGCAGCAACAACACCACTGGCTGTGCCGTCATTAGAGGCGACGACTGCATCTACTTTGTTGTCATTGGCAGTCAGGATCTGTTCCATGTTGCGCTGTGCGTTTTCAGGCTTCCAGCCATCTGTGTAGGCTTCACCAACGTTTTTGATTTTGCCTGAATCCATTGCCTCTTTAAGTACTTCCATTTGACCGCCGAACAGGAAGTCAGCATTTGGGTCAGATGATGAACCTTTGATAAATGCATAGTTACCTTCTGGCATGGCTGCCAATACAGCTCGTGCCTGCATACGGCCGACTTCGACGTTATCGAAGGTAATGTAAAACGCATCCGGGTTTTCGATCAGGCGATCGTAACCAACAACCGGTATACCTTCCGCAACCGCCTGTTCAACCGCAGGTCCGATAGCACCGGAATCTTGGGCAAGAATAATCAGTGCATCAGCGCCTTGAGCAATCAGACTTTCAACATCGGTCAGCTGTTTGGCAGCAGAAGATTGCGCATCAGCTGAAATGTACTTGTCACCCGCAGCTTCGATTGCAGCAACCATGGCAGCTTCATCAGTTTTCCAACGCTCTTCCTGGAAGTTAGACCAGGATACTCCGATTGTTTTGCCTTCCGCCAACGCAGCGCCGGCAAACATTGCGGCGGTTACGGCTGTGGCAAGCAACATAGACGTCTTTTTCATGCTTCTCTCCAAATGTAATCAATTAACAGAGCAAGCTGTTCAGCTTCGCTCAGGGTTGTGTTCGAGCCGATTTATTTCACGACTAAAAAAAATAATGACAGCAAGCGGAAAATGTGTCAAGTTATTTCGCCTGATCTTAAAAATATAAAACCTTGCAAGACGACAACATTTGAATTATCGAAATAAAAACGCCTGTATTTCAACAATAGTTTCAACAATAGTAAGTACAACTCAAATCCCAACACATAAATAAACCGCTGTAGTGATTGAAGGAAAAACGATAATACGAAGCGACGATCTGCGTGCCGAAAATCGGCACCGTGTCCTGCTTACCCTCCGCACAGAAGGGCCGTTAAGCCGTGCTCGCGTGGGCAAGATTACTGGCTTGAGCCAGGCATCTTTATCAACGTTACTCAGCGCCATGACAGAGGAAGGTATCGTCACTTCAAAAAATAGCCAGTTACCGTCGTCTGCTCGACGAGGACGCCCTCAGACAATTGTTGCCCTGGACCCCCTTGCTGCGGTTGCTGTTACGGTCGCTCTTACTGCTGATATGCTGCACACATGCTTGATTGACTATGCAGGCAAAGTCATCCACAAACAAAACTTATCAATCGAAACAAGAGCATTATCTGAATCTACTCTGTGCAATACAGTCAACAAAGAAATCACCAAGGCATTAGGGAAGTTTCAAGGCACTCCCTGCTGCGCCATAGCATTTGGATTTGAAGGTGTTACAGACTCTGTTGCAGGCGACTTACTATGGTCACCCATACTCACGACAAGTAATATACCCATAGCGTTATCTCTCGAAAAGAAATTTAAAGTACCTGTTACCGTACAAAACGATTGCAGACTGATTGCTAAAGCGCTGCATCATTCGCGATACGATGAATTAGGTGACAGTTTTGCAGCCATACTGTTTTCGCACGGTATCGGTATGGGCATGTATCTACATGGCGAGCCGTTTTCGGGAGCACATTCTTCTGCACTGGAGTTAGGCCACATTCCGTTTGAATTAGATGGCGCATTGTGCCGTTGCGGTAAAAACGGCTGTATTGAGGCATACGCATCAGATTACGGAATTCTCAGAGCTCTAAACGGGTCACCAGCACTGACAGAACCAGCACTTAGAATCCAGCAAGAGCAAATTAAGTCGATGTTGAATGATGGTAAAAAGCTCTCCAAACAGGCTCAGCAAGTGTTTACAACCGCAGGGCGAGCGATAGGACATGGCATGGCAACTATCTACACATTGTTTGATCCTATCCCTGTGGCACTAATAGGCAGAAGCGATACCATCAATGATCTGATGATGGATGATATTCGGGCGACACTGCAAAGCAGCGTTCGTGGCACAGATAAGCTTGATAAGCTGATCCATTGTTTTGATGATGATGGCGGGCTCATGCAGCAAGGTTTGGCACTCGAAGCCACAGCCTCTATCGATAGACAATACGCCTATCGTCGAGATTTGAACGCGGTAAAAACCTGCTAATGGATTTTTTATATTGGATTTTATGAATGGAACTTAATAGATCGAGCCAGTAAAGTGATTACGGCTAGATGAAAAGCAGGTTCGCTAAAATAGAATAGAAAAAACTACTTGTATGAATAGCCAATTCAATAGCATCAAGCTTACGCTGTTATTTCCAGTGCTTACGCTGTGTGCAGTGGGTGCAGTGTCTGCGCAAAGCGTCCCCTGGCACAATCGTGCAGTTACTGAACACGTTGATATCAATTTAATTCAGGGTGAACTCAGTAACAAAAAGCTCGACAAACTTATCCGACAAGGCCGCGTATTATTCAAAGCAAATTTCACAAGGGAGGATGGCGTAGGCAGGCCAATGGCTACACAAGCCATCATACCCACCAAACGCAAACGTCCTGCAAGGCATACTTTCTCGCGTACAGCCGGGCTTGACGCCAACGCCTGTTCCAGCTGCCACAACCAACCCTTAGTCGGTGGTGCTGGTGATTTCTCAACTAACGTTTTTGTATCTGAAGGTTTTCAACTAGCCGACTTTGATTCAATCGACCCACAATTCTCTAATGAGAGAAATACCAATCATCTCTTTGGCGCGGGCCTTGTCGAATTACTTGCCAGAGAGATGAGCCGGGATCTGATAGCGCTTCGAACCAATGCATTGCTGACAGCCAGAAGTACCGGTCAAGACCAACGCATCGCACTTATCAGTAAAGGCATCGAATTCGGCTTTATAACAGCCAGCCCCGATGGATTGGTTAAGACAAATGAGATTGATGGTGTTGATACTGACCTTATCATCAAACCCTTTAGCCAAAAAGGTGTGATGACATCATTGCGCCAATTTACCGTAAATGCGCTTAATCACCACCACGGTATGCAGGCGACGGAGCGTTTTGGCTCTCGGTGGACGGGCACTGATGATTTCGACGAGGACGGGTTCAGTGATGAAATCACCAGCGGTGATATCAGCGCATTGGTGGCCTGGCAGGCAACTCTGGAACCACCCCAGAAAATGCTGCCAGAATCACTACAGTGGCAAGCAGCCGCACAGAGAGGTCAGCAGGTATTTCAGTCACTCGGCTGCGAACAATGCCACCGCCCTACACTGCCATTAGACTCTTTGATGTTTGAAGACCCGGGCCCGTTTGATGTCGCGGGCACACTAAGAAAAACCGACATTGAAAAGAACAACAGCAGCCGATATGAGGTTGCAACCGAACAATGGCTGCAAACTTTGGAACAGGATGAACAGGGACGCTGGCTTGTGCCCTTGTTTGGAGATTTAAAAAGGCATGTTATAGCCGACAAAACCATCGATTCGCTTGGAAATGAATTACTTTCGCAGCGTTTTGTAGAGCGTAACGTGTTTATGACAGCCGAACTATGGGGTGTTGGTTCTACTGCTCCTTATGGGCATAGAGGCAACATGACAACATTGCCTGAAGTCATAGCCGCACATGGTGGGGCTGCACGCAAAACAAGGGATGCTTATATGGCATTGAAAGCAGCTGAACAAAGCGATATTGACGCATTCTTGAAAACACTGATCATATCTGAGCAATGAAATCTTTGTCCTTTATAGCCAGTTTACTGCTGCTGACAATCACAACATCAACACAGTTGTGGGCGAACACATTAAAATTAACACCAAAAATAACAACCGAGATATCGGCAGAAGCAAAATCTGAATTACAACTTGAAACAACATCCAACACAACATCTGACACAAGGTTTCCTTTTCATGCGGACATACCCCAATACGTAGAGCAAGCAGAAGCTGCTGGCATAAAGCATCAATACGACGGACCATGGGAATACTTTGTTGGTGGAGGTGTAGCAAGCTTTGACTGCAATCAGGACCGGATGCCAGATGTCTTTATTGCCGGTGGTGCTAACGAGTCGGCGCTGTATATTAATAAAAGCCAGGCTGGTGATGAGTTACGTTTTACCAAACTCACCTCTCCGGTAACTGACATTACCAAGGTAACCGGTGCTTACCCTATCGATATTGACAATGACGGCTGGCTGGATCTGGTTGTTTTAAGAGTCGGTGAAAATCGTCTGCTGAAAGGTGGTGCAAATTGCAGCTTTACACCCGCTAACGCAAGCTTTGCTTTTGACGGCGGTACTGCTTGGACAACTGCGTTTGCAGCCACATTTGAAAGTGAAGCAAACTACCCTACGCTGGCGTTTGGTAACTATGTTGATCGTACTGCGCCCGGTTCACCCTGGGGTACTTGCGAGGATAACGTTCTGCATAGGGCCATCGACTCTCTAACACATTCTTCAAGTGAAGAACCAAGCGGGGCTTTAAGCAAATCTTCAAAAGGTTCCTCAAGCGAATCTGCACAAGA
>CALHRQ010000023.1 GCA_938038175.1 uncultured Granulosicoccaceae bacterium
GCAGGTCGTCCCTAGCGGGACTCCTGAAAAAAATCCTGCGCTGAAACACACCTTAAGCAGGTCGTCCCTAGCGGGACTTCTGAAAAAAATCCTGCGCTGAAACACACCTTAAGCAGGTCGCCCCTAGCGGGACTCCTAAAAAAAATCCTGCGCTGAAACACACCTTAAGCAGGTCTAACCCACACGGCGGTGTCGTGGAATACCGCGCCACCATTGGGCTTACCTGGCTCAGCGCTAATCAGCGCATTAATGCCTATCTTGCCGGGAAAGTCGGCGTTTGGCCATAAACTCTCCACAACAACCGTGCCTACTTGCAAGCCATCAAACGCTTTTGCCAGCAATGTCACCTTCCCTAATGTGTTGCCCAATGTCACCATCATGCCATCGGCCACAGCATATTTCCGTAAATCACTGTTATGCATCAACACTCTGGGCTCTTTTTCCATTCGCCGCGAGCTCGCTGTTTCAGTGAAGCTGGTATTGAGAAACTGCCGCGCAGGAGCGGCAACAAGACGTAAGGGGTGCTCCAGTGTTGGCTGATCGATCACATCCCAATGATCCGGCAGTGCAGGCATGCCATCAGCATGTGGGCCAACCCGTGTCCAATCTGGTGAGAAATGGAAACGTTTGTCAGGCGTTGCAAACCCATCAAGAAAATTACTGCCTGACAGATCAAGGGCACAGTCGATACCGCCCTCAGCCTCCAAAACAGAAATATCAGGCAGGTCGGACAGTTTGAGCGTCTCGTTTATGAGTGCACGCTCGCTCAAACCATCAGCAGTGCTTCCTACACCCAGGCGCTGGCACAGCTCGGATACCACACTGTGATTGCTACGACACTCCCCTGGGGCATTGATCAGCTTGGGCCCAAGCTGAATATGCGTATGCCCACCAGCCACATAAACATCATCATGTTCTAAAAATTGCGTTGCCGGTAAAATCACATCGGCATAGGCTGCTGTTTCGGTAAAAAATTGCTCATGCACCACGGTAAACAGATCTTCACGCGACAAGCCACGAAGTACTTTGTTGGTATCTGGCGCTACCACGGCAGGGTTTGTGTTTTGAACCAAGATGGCACGCACTGGCGGTCCACCCTGCAAGTCAGCTTCATTACCACACAAAACAGGGCCAATACGGGATTGGTCAAATACGCGTTTTTCGTTACTTTGATGGCCGCAAATAAGGGATTTATCTATACTGTAAAGATCACCATTACTGTACAGCGCCCCACCACCATTAGGTTCCGCCCACGCGCCTGTAATGGCCGGCAAGCAACTGGCAGCGTGCATATTGACAGAACCATTGCGCGATCGACTAAAGCCATAACCTAAGCGCAAAAAGCTCTTGCGTGTACTGCCATACAAGCGAGCAAAATCAATTATCTGCCGTTCAGTAAGCCCGGTTATTTCTGCAGCCCACGCTGGTGTTTTACTGGCATAGTGTTCTGCAGTTTCTGCTGTAAAGTCTGTGTATTTGGCAAGGTATGCCTCATCAGCAAACCCTTCTTTAAGCAAAACATGGATTACAGCGCAAGCCAATGCTGCATCTGTTCCAGGCTGTAAACACAAGTGCATATCGGCTTTGTCAGCCGTTTTGGTTTTGTAAGGATCTATAACAACCAGCTGCGCTCCGTGATGGCGCTTTGCTTTTGCAAAATGGCTCATCACATTTACTTGAGTACTTACTGGGTTACCACCCCACACCACCATAAGTTCGCAATGTTGAATCTGACGCGCATCTGCCCCTCGCTTAGCACCAACACCGGCTTTCCAGCCCGCATCCGCCAGCGCAACACAAAACGTGGAATGCTGCCTGGAGGTACCGAAAGCCGCTCGGAACCGATCAAGACCATCTCTTTGCACCAGCCCCATCGTGCCTGCATAATGAAATGGCCAAACTGCCTCAGCTCCATCCTCTTCAGCAATCTTTCTAAAACGCTCTACTATCAGGCTCATTGCCTCATCCCAGCCAGCCTCACGAAAGCTATTCCTGGAAGCGCCCTTTTCTTTCTGACGAATAAGTGGTTTGATTATCCGCTCAGAATGATGAACACGTTCAGCGTAGCGGGACACTTTGGCGCAAATCACACCCGCGGTATAGCTATGTGATTTAAGGCCTTTCACACGTCCAATAGTGTTCTCATCGAGCACTTCGATATCCAGAGCGCAGACACTGGGACAATCGTGCGGACACACACTGACGCGTTGTTTAGTCATATTGCCAAAATCTCTTCATCCGGTTTTGCTGAACCCCGCTCAAACTATTATTGTCGAACCACACTCAAGATGCACTAAGTCCTCTTTTGTATGCATCTTGGATGTGGATTGGTTAACAATTTAATGCACAGCGAACTATTAAGCTATCCCCCAGGTTGCTTAGGGCTAAAACAGCGGGTATGGGGTATCACAGATGTTAACAACATTAACGCATTTGCACCCGTTAGCATGCTGGATGTGAGTAAGCATCAGAATCACAGCACGATGATACGTTCCTATTTGTAATGAATTTAGTTACAGATTCTGCATCAAAATAATGCATTTAACCTTTAAAGCAGCAAGTTTCGTATAAGTATTTCCGGGCTATTTCTGTCAGTGCCCCGATTAACGCCAGGATCTGTGTCTGGATTAGCTTAGTAAGTGTGAATCAGTATGTTGTCGTAGCTGAGAACCAATTTACGCGGCAATGCTTAGCTCCGCAAAGAGCTTGGAACGGATTGGTAAAATATAAGTACATATGAGTAGATTAATCGCCAAACTTGGTCTTTGTATCCTTACAGTGGCACTGAGCGCCTGCTCTGACGGTGTTCGCGTGGACGATGGCAGTGCTACGACTAGCTTGATATCCAATAGTACAAGCAATCCTGCACAAGCACCTGTCACTGGCCCCGTCGAGTCTCAAGCTCTGCAACCGAGTACCGCGGGTTCACGCAGCTTTAACGTGGATGATGTGGCAGCAGCTCGTTTTCTGAATCAGGCGACTTTTGGTGCAACCATAGATTCGATA
>CALHRQ010000024.1 GCA_938038175.1 uncultured Granulosicoccaceae bacterium
TTTGAGCAAATGCTGTCCTTGTCCACTACCGCTGCTTGTTCTCAAGCGCGGCTTGGAGAAACACTGCAGCGCTTGCGTGATGCATACAAAGACTTGGAAAGCACCAGCGCAAGATTACAATCGTTGCCCTCAGAACGGCTTGCTCTGGATTCTGCTGCTGTAGGTGAGATGCTTAGCGATCTGCAAAATGCGCAGCGCTCATTGGCAGATGCCATGCTTGATGCTGAAACCGAGCAGGTGCAAAGCGCGCGTGCAGATTCCGCTTTACAACAGGCATTGATCAGAGCGCAGCTTGTCCCCTTTGCTGAGTGCAGTGTCAGGTTGGGGCATGCCGTTAGCGATGCCGCAACAGAGACTGACAAGCAAGTCAAGTTTGAAATCCAAGGTGGGGAAATCAGTCTGGAGCGCTCTTTATTCAGACAACTACTCAGTCCACTTGAGCATCTGCTGCGCAACGCTGTTGTGCATGGTGTTGAGACGCCGGCAGCCAGAGTTGCCAGCGGCAAATCGATGCAAGGGCTTGTGAGTTTGCAGCTACAAATTGATGGAACCGATTTACTGATCAGTATCAGTGATGACGGAGCAGGTATTGACACCGCTGCAGTGAAAGAAAAGTTGTTTGGCTTAGGCTTCGATAATACGCATTCTGCCGATGCTCTTTTGCATGTGTTAAGTCAATCGGGCTTCTCAACCTTGAATCAGGCAAATCATCTTGCAGGACGAGGGCTTGGTTTATCCGCAGTGCAGGCTTTTGTTGATGAGCATAACGGTACTTTGCATATGCGAACTGGTTCGGGTGATGGTGTTCTTTTCACAATGCGTATCCCTCAAAAAATCAGGGTTCATCAGGTTGTACTGGTGCAAAGTCACAGTAGCTTGTATGCAATTCCAGTTAATTTTGTACATTCGGTTATTGAGGATGCCCGTTTTAGCGCTTTGGAAAACTACCAATACGATGGCCATGAGTATCGAGCGATCAGACTGGGTGATCTGTTGGGTCACACCGGCGAAAACGCCAGACCCTGTGTGCACAGTGTGTTGGTTGGCGCTGGTGATCTTCGCATTGCCTTGTGCGTAGAGCAGGTGATTGGCTATCGAGAAATCATTGCTCAGCCATTGGGCGATCAGCTGACACGCCTCAAGCGCTTCACCGGAGGTAGTGTGCTGGCGGATGGCCGTCCTGCTTTGATACCGGATTTACAACGCCTGCTTGAATCAACGGACTTTCAAGTTCGTCACGATTCTACCTCTGCGCAACAGCGACAGAGGAGTTTGCCGGTGCAGCAGCAAATACAGAGACCACAACATCAAACAACTCGGCACTCTACCTGTCTTGTTGTCGATGATTCCATCACGTTGCGTGTAGCTGCAGAGCAGATGATGCTTGAGCTGGGTTTTGTTCCAACGTTAGCACGCGATGGGGCTGAGGCGCTCGAGCTTACTCGCAATGAGTTGCCTGACGTTTTGTTGGTAGATATTGATATGCCTCAGATGAATGGATTTGATTTTCTGCGTCACGTTCAATTGCATCATGGGCAGCACGACGCAGCTATTATTATGATCAGTACGCGCGATTTCGAAGAGGATCGACGTGAAGCTATTTTACTGGGTGCCGGGGCTTACTTAACCAAGCCCTATTCGCGACAACAGTTGCAACAAGCATTACAAAAGTTAGGTGTTGCTGATGGCTCGGCGGTGTACTCCGAGCCATCTTCAAGCTAAGTCTTTTTTGCGCTAAACTTATTGCGCGTAAAAAGCTTTCTAATTAATGCAAAGTCTGCATCGCACTAAGACTACTTGGCATCAGGCTTATTAGTATTAGGCTTATTATAACATTGTACTCACTGCGCACTGGGCTGACTTCGCATAGCACTTACGTCGTATTGCACTTACGTCGCATAGCACTTACGTCGTATTGTACCGACGTACTGCACTTTTTTCGTTTTAAGCTTCCATTGGTCCATCAGCATCTTTCCAGTCACTGATACCACCAATGTTAGTAACCGACTGATAGCCCATATCTTGCAGTGTTTTTCCTGCCAGGGCAGCTTGCCCACCTGCGGCACATATCAACATGATATTTGCATCTTTTTTCATGGCTGCATTATGGAAAGGCGTTGCATCGTCGGCGGCAAATTCGATAAAGCCCCTTGGTATGCGCAGTGCGCCAGCGATGGTGCCGCTCTCGCTGATAGCAGCTGAATCTCTTACATCGATAAATACGGTATCACCTGTTTTGTGGTGTTCTATAGCTTCTTCTGCGGAGAGCTTGGGAACAGTTTTGTTGGCTTCTTCAAGGTAGTCTTTTGCAGATTTCATTGCATATCCTTTAGGTTGGGTTGAACGAGTTCATAGTATCAATAGCTAACAAGTTATTGTATGAATTTGCCAATACAATATCAAAATCAACCTGTAAACTGTACTTATGCCATGGCTCGCGATCACACCTAAACAACAATGAATACGCAATTTGATGTGATCGTGGTCGGTGGTGGTGCGGCAGGATTAATGTGCGCCTGGCAAGCTGCGCTTCGTGACAAGCGTGTGCTGGTGTTGGAGCGCAGCAATAAAATTGGCCGTAAAATTTTAATGTCCGGTGGGGGTAGATGTAACTTCACTAACTTATTTGTCACCTCTGATAACTTCATCTGCAGCAATCCTCATTTTGTAAAATCTGCTTTGAAGCAATACACTCAGTATGACTTTATTGCCTTAGTAGAGGCTCATAACATTGCTTACCATGAGCGAGACCACGGGCAACTTTTCTGTGATGGCAAGGCTAAAGAAATTGTTTCGATGCTGCAAGCCGAGTGTGATGCGTCTGGCGTTCAGATAAAGACACGGGCGCTTATTGATGACCTTAGCGTTCAAAATGGTGGTTACCAGATCAAAACTGACCGTGCCGTATTCTCAACAGCATCTGTTGTTATTGCCACCGGTGGATTATCAATCCCGAGTATGGAGCCGACACCGTTTGGATATGATGTTGCCAGGCAATTTGGAATGCCCGTTTTACCTATACGCGCAAGTCTGGTGCCTTATACATTTTCTGGCAAGCTGAAGGAAATTTTTGGCCGTTTGTCAGGCAATGCCATAGCTGCCACCCTAAGTTCGGGTAAAACCAGTTTTACGGATCCTCTGCTGTTTACACATCGTGGACTCAGTGGTCCGGCGGTTTTGCAAATTACAAACTATTGGCAACCGCGACAATCGGTGAGTGTCGATCTATTGCCAGACGATAACGCCTTTGAGCTATTGGTGGAGGCGAGACAGTCGCACCCTAAAATGAGCTTACGCAATGTACTTGGTTTACACCTGCCAAAAAATATTGCGCAGGAGCTGTTAACCCTCTGGTTTCCTGAGCTTGCCCAAAAACCAATGGGCGACTGTGCTAACCGAGAACTGCGTGCATTGGGCGAGCAGCTTAATCAATGGCAAGTCCTGCCATCTGGCACAGAAGGGTATCGCACTGCAGAAGTGACTCTGGGCGGTGTTGATACAGATGCACTGTCATCCAAAACAATGGAATCCAAAGTCCAGCCTGGCCTGTATTTTATTGGTGAGATCGTCGATGTAACAGGTCATCTGGGTGGGTTCAATTTTCAATGGGCCTGGTCGTCCGCATACGCCTGTGCCCATGCACTGTGAGGTAGTTAACACAGAATATAGCCACCGCGTACTCGTGTTATCTGTAGGAGCAGGCTATTTGTAATAAACAGGATGTCGGCGGGAGATCTTTAGGCAGGTTCTTTGTCTGGGAGATCCTCTGCATAGATCTGCAGGCGAAGATTAGTAGAACATGCCTGAGCAAAGGTCCTTACAAGAGCGGCTACATCTGTAATACTTCATCCAACATCATTCAAAGATACATATTGGTAAAGCATGATCAATATCGGCATTATTGGCGGTTCAGGGTACACCGGGGTAGAGTTGCTAAGGCTTTTGCTACCGCGCACCGACGTTCACGTTAACTTCATTAGCTCACGTGCCAATACAGGTACCCGCGTCGATGCTATGTTTGCTAGCCTGCGAGGCTATACAGACCTTGCATTCTCCGACCCTGATATTGTTGCATCGGCCGAATGTGATCTGGTCTTTTTTGCCACGCCTAATGGCACGGCCATGCAACAGGCAGCGGTGCTGCTCGAGCGAGGTATCAAGATAGTTGATCTGTCTGCAGATTTTCGTATCAAGGATGTGAATGTCTGGGAAAAATGGTACGGCATGCAGCATGCGTCACCGAGTTTGATAGAACAGGCCGTTTATGGTTTGCCTGAGATTCATCGCAGTGCTATAAAAAACGCGCAGTTGGTTGCTAACCCGGGATGTTATCCAACCACCGTGCAACTTGGTTTCCTTCCTTTGCTTGAAAAAAATCTGGTACACACCGATTCACTCATAGCCGATGCAAAGTCGGGTGTTACCGGGGCCGGTCGTGGGGCTAACGTTGCCATGTTATTAGCTGAAGCCGGAGATAATTTCAAAGCCTATGGCGTTGCAGGCCATCGCCATTTGCCAGAGATAGAGCAAGGCCTGGCACAGATCAATGGAGGTCCTGTCAGCCTTACTTTTACGCCACATTTGTTGCCATTGATAAGAGGCATACACTCAACACTGTATGCGAAATTAAAAGCACCATTGGATCTACAGGCATTGTACGAAGAGCGCTTTTCGGATGAAGCATTTGTAGATGTGCTACCAGAGGGTGTTTTTCCGGAGACACGGACCGTGCGTGGCACCAATTTTTGCCGTCTTTCAGTCTGTCAGCCACAAGGTAGAGATACTGTCGTCATTATGGCTGTAGAGGATAATCTGGTAAAAGGTGCTGCCGGGCAGGCAATTCAGAACATGAACCTCATGCTTGGCTTCGATGAGAGTGCTGGCCTGCAACAGCCTGCGCTGCTTCCGTAGTCAAAAAAATACAAACATTATCAATCGGAAATTCCACTGGCTGGCGCTGCACAAAGTTCTGGCTCTATTTATGCCTTGTTCCTGCTGAGGGCCCATTTTTAGGTTTAATTTCCACTTACAAAACAAGGTTATTAACGATTTTTTGAGACGAAATCCTGGTTATGTTCATCCCCGTCCTTGCATTGAGGACAATCTGCCCCCAATACTTGACTAAATTAGTTGGTCAAGTACACTAGCCGGATGCGAATGAGAGGAATTCCCGAATGAGCGCTGAAGTCGACATCGACGATTTCGAAATGCCCGACCCACTGGTTTTTACAGAGGCCGCGGCGTTGAAAGTCAAAGAACTGATCGATGAAGAAGGTAATCCTGAGCTGATGCTGCGCGTCTTTGTATCAGGCGGAGGCTGCTCTGGCTTCCAGTACGGATTCACTTTCGACGAAGTGATCAACGATGGTGATACTGAAGTTCAGAAAGAGGGTGTCAAGTTGTTGATCGACCCGATGAGCTTCCAATACCTCACTGGTGCCGAAATAGACTATACAGAAGGGCTGGAAGGTTCACAATTTGTCATCCGCAATCCAAATGCGACGACAACCTGTGGCTGTGGCAGCTCATTCTCTGTTTGATGTGTATAAACCTTAACTTCACATTGGTTCAGTAATTTGGGGCTTCCTGTTGACCTGATTGTGCTCTATAGACTCACCTGAATAATGACCAAAGTGAGCACAATTTAGTTACAGAAAAATAAGCTACAGAAAAATTCTGGAACCAAAATCAGTCTTCTGTCCTTAGCCCATGGCGGGACGTTCATTGTGTTTGGAGCGCAATGTGTGCGTTGCGTAAACACCAAAAACCCGGCTAAGTCCTGCACGCATTAATTGAAAATTACAAATTTTTTCGATTTATGTGCACTTTGCAACGATAACTTGGTTTCACCCCTTTCTGAGCAGCTGTAGCGAGCATCAACTGCTTTAACCTGTTTAACCGATTATGGCTAGTGCGCCAAAGCCACATAAACCAAACCTCTGTCTCATCAATTACATATTGTTATCAGCGGATGTGCGCCGGTTTGAATTTTGACGTAAACATCCTGCTCGAAAATTTCTGAACCTACCAGAGTCTGATACAGTCTTTAAAAGTATTACGAATTTCAGG
>CALHRQ010000025.1 GCA_938038175.1 uncultured Granulosicoccaceae bacterium
GCGGCTGAGGTTAGTCATGCGAGTCGAATAAAAATCGGCTGCAGGCATGGTCATAATCTCCCCCCCTTTCTTGCGCAATTCAACGGTATCGGGATTTTGTTCCAGTACTTCGAGTAAATGATCACCTTCAATTAAAACAACATCACCTGTGCTGGTGGGGAACCAGCTTTCATTGCCAAACGGGCGAGAAACCAGTTTACTCAGGCTTGCCAAGGGCAACCTTAGTGCGCCGCTTAGCTCAGGGTTTTTAAATATACTGCTCATGTTGATTGATTCGACTCTCCATGGCAGGCCGTTGATAATGACTCGCTCGCCTTCGCGTATTGCGCCAAGATTAAGCAGCAGCCGAGCTTCCTGAATATACCGTGGCAGGAGGTGCTTGGCGCTAAGTGCAAAACCCACTAAAAAGAGAATCAACAAACCCAGTAACAGGACATCGTGTCGCTCATAAAAAACGACAAAAACGGCAATTAGAATCAGTACGATGCGCAACGCTTGCACACTGTATCTGGCGAGTCGGTAGCGAGTTCTGCTGCTTGCTCGTCTTTTATCCAGTAACGAATGTCGATAACCGCGCATCATCAATGCGACCACCCACCATACGGTAGCAGCAGCAGCAAAGGCCATTACAATCGTCAACCCTCGGCCTTTGGCAAAATTAATGACTGAGCTATAAATGGCCGTGGATAGTGATTCTCCACCCTGTAAGGAAATCAGTTGAATGTTGGCGATATCAATCTGGCTGATTGCATCTTCTTTGCGCTTGTTCCATTTGTATTGCAGGTTGATTAGCGTTGTGCCCAGTTCGCGGGATTCATTCTTCGCAAACATACTTTGCAGGTTGAGTAGGGCAGTATCAGACAGGGATTTTTCCTCAGTCTTAAGCTTAATTAATTCATTAAGCTCCTTTATGCGCCTGGGTTTCTCTGTGATCTCTTTTAAACTGTCGATTACCGGCTGTGCAATAAGCGCTACGTCCGTGCGCCAGTTACCTTTCTCGTGTTGTATGTTGGATGAAAAAAGACTGGTGTCAACACTCCCAATTGCTATTTTTTCAATTGTGCCCCTAAGCTGATTTATTTCGCTGGAAAGCTCGTCGGCTTTGCGTCGATAATCAATCCTGTCCTGCTCGTTTGCAGTTGAAATCAAATCTCCAATTGCACGCCTTTCAACTATTTTTTTGGTTAAGACGGACTGTATATAGGCGAGTCGCTCAACAAGGCTATCATCGGGAGCCAGTGGTGTTGCGACATCAGCTGCGATTTCAGTTTCACCCAGGCTGGCTTGCTTGGTGTTGTTTTCAAGTGTGTCATCCACGTACAGTTCATCGTTTGCTCCGAGTAAGGTTGGCAAGATAGCCAAACAAAAAAGCAGGGCGTAAGCGACCTGATGACACGGTAACGCCAGAGAATCCAAACAGTTGATTGTCAGACGAATTTTTGCATGCATGCTGCAGACTCAGGCGGGTCGTAGGGTTGTCAACGCACCTAGGCGTCATTACAGCCTGGGAGTTGCGACAACCATGCCTGAACAGCTTCGAAAACGAAAAACCTTTGATTAATTCAGCGCAAATCCTTGGTTCGTCAAATTTTTAACGCGTATAAACTGGAAACGCTGTATTGATGCCGCCTCTGGATGTGGTGTACCCCTGAATGTTGAAGCCAAGACCAGACGGTCCTTGCCACGGCCTGGCGTTTTTGTTTTTGCTATTTTTATAAGCACTAAGAATGACAGCGATGACTTCGTCGCGAGACATATCGTCTGGAAAGAAGGATGCAAAACTTTTTTCTTTCCACTGGCTGCCATCAAATATCTCGGTTGTGGCGGTGTAGATGCCATGTTTGTTGGGCTTATCACGAATCTTGACCACGCGTGCATTGGCGGGGTCTTGGCCACCGGGCCGTGAGTGGAATCCAACAGGATCACGTTTGCGGTTTATTTCACCCTCAAAAATGTGCCACAAATTAAGTTCTGGTTGCGTGTTTGACCATTGTTTATAGTCAGGTGCCTGACCTAGTCTACTGCCTGACTGGGCGCTATTACGTTGTGAGGAGGAGCTGCTCTGGCTTATCGAGGCCCCACCAGAAAGCGCTTTTAGGTCAATACCGAACTTTTCGAGATTAACGCCAAGACCAAGCAGGACAAGCGCAACAATTGGTATGTATTTTCTGTATTTGTTCACTCGAAATATCCTTGTAAACCGTCAAAACGCTAGTTTAAATGAACTGCGCCAACTCTGCTTTAGCTGTATCAGGATGAACGTTTTAGCCTGCTTTAGCTCAATCACTCTGTGAGCTTGAGCGTAGTTCGAGCATAGTTTGAGTGCGACAGACACATTTACGACACAATATAGTCGCAGATTAACGGGCAGCTCGCGGTATTATGACGATCAATACAGGTGAGCTATGATGCGTAAAGTTTTTGAGTCAGAATCCTCTGTATTGTTTTCTTTTTTGGTGACGGAGGGCTGTGTGGGATTGGTTGGCAAGCTTTTCAATATGGGCTTTGTGCTCTGGTTTACTCTCGCCCAGATACTCATCGGTGTGTCTTCCGCGCAGGCACAGTCTGTTTTCCCGGTTGCCAATATAGATGTCGAACCTCCCCTTATAGAGCACGAAGTTGTACCTGAGTCCGAGAGCGACGTCAGGCAAACGTTTGTAACCACTGTTGTGGACGACGACGAGCTTGAAGCCGTCAGCCTGTTCTATCGCTTCGAAAACGATTCAAGCTATAGCAGCGTGCCCATGCGGCGTATTTCCTATTCATCAACCTTCATCGCTCATGTTGAGACGGATCCTGAAAGTGATCTCGATATTGATTACTACATTCAGGCAAGAGACAAATCTGGTAACAGGACGGTGCGGGGTTATGCGTTTAACCCCTTGAATCGTGAAATCCTGGTAAAGCAACTTACTGTTGCAGAAGCTGAACCCGGCCTGGTGACGGCCAGCAGCACGGCTGAGCCAAAATCCGGCGGTAAAAGAACCGTGCTCTACCTTTTGCTGGGTGTTTTAGCTGCCGGGCTTATCGCAGGGGTTGCCAGCGATGCCGGAGGTGGAGGTGGCGGTAGCGCGGAGTGCGGTGGCCAGGTTTGTTCAATAACGATTAACGTGGTGGAGCCTTAACATGCAAGCCATAAAATGTCTCTTTACCTATGGCTTTTGCCGGTCGTGGATGCCAGGCCTTGTTAAAACCTGCAGCTTACTGTTAGTTGCCAGCGCATTGCTCTCAGCGTGCAGTAACAACGATGGCACCTTGCATACCGGAGCTGATGGCCAATCCAGTCTTTCTCTACAGCCACCTTCCTTTCTCACTACACGAGCCATCGTTTCGGAAAACCTTCGATTGGAAGTCACCATTAATGGCTTTAACGTCAACATGACACGCAATGGTGCTTCCAGCTGGACAGGTACTACCACTATCGCGCAAGGCAGTTCCGTAGAACTTGTTGTGCAGTGGGCCGAAACCATTGGTGCACGAACGCTACCCTTGGCGCAAGCCAGAAGTTCGCTTGCCACAATTAATGCCAATACCACATTCACCGTGCTCGAAAGTGGTTATGACACCTCTGCTGTAAACTTTGATGCCGATGGTGATTCGATCAGCAACATTGAAGAACGCCGCGCGGGTAGTGACCCGTTTGATGCAAGCAGCCCAGATGCAGGTATGGGTGATCCACCGCTTGTGAGAGTGCCGGCAGTTGCATCAACGTTGGTACCTGTTATTGATGGGATGTTTGACATGGATGGTCGCTGGAGTCGTGCTGAGGCACAGGATGCTAATCAAAACCTGTTGCTTATTGATAATCTACTTGTCGACTCAGCCAATAACCAAATTGACGGTGCAACAGGGTATCAGTGGGCAGCTTTGCATGACGAGGTTCGTCTCTATATTTATGTTTTTGCCAAGATCGGGCCATCCTTTGCCGACTCAGCTGAAGCGTTTAACAACGATTCACTGGAAATATTCTGGGATGGTAATTTTAGTCGTGGCAACGCCTATGATGGCGTAGATGATGTGCAACTCATTATCCCTTTAGTAAACCCTAACCGAAATGGTGGCTTTGCCAATAATAGTGTGGACGCAGATTCTGCGGTTCAACTTGGTGTTAATTCTGAAAGCGGTTTTGCTCTTTCTGGCAATGCACCGTTTGACCTTAGCACTCTCGAATTCGCAACCTGTACCTGTACAGGTACCCAAATTTATTGGGAAGTCAGCATAGATCTTGCTGCGGCCAAAATTCCGTTGGGCCAAACCTTCGGCTTCGAAATTCAGATTAACGAAGACCTGGATGGTGGTAATCGTGATGTCAAGTGGGCATGGGCCAGACCATCGAAAACTGAAGACGAGCCCGGCACTCAAGCAGACGATACTTTTCGTTTTCCGTCTCGGATGGCGCCCATTAGATTAACGCCATTTCCCGATACTGGTAGTTAGGCTTAAAGCTTAATTGCGCTACTTTTTAATTCTGGCATGACAAACGCTACGCTGTAGATTCGACTCGGCCCCATGCCGAGACCACTGTTTATTTGTGAGTATCTCTTGCTTTGAGAAACAATATGCCCCCGCGTGCTTTTGCACTTTGCGCAAGCCTTGTCGCAACGGTATTTGTCTGTCAACCTGTTTGGGCGCATGACTTTGATGATGCTCAAAAGGAGCAACTATCCCGCCATGGCCAAGGTAATTCTGAACAGGTCTATAACGAGCAAGATAATGACGAGCGACGCGATGAGGCTAGCAACTCAGGTGGAGTCGTCAGTGAACGAACAAGGGTAGAGCGTGCACAGGCATTTAACCCATACCTGATTACCGCTCATAAACTGAATTACTTTCAGCCTTTAAGTATTACCTCCGACATTAATGAATCGGTATATGAAGTGGCAGGAACACCGCTGCGTTCAGGGCTGCGTAATGTCGAAGTGAACTTTCAGATCAGCCTTAAATCTCAGGTGAATCAAACAGATTTATTATTTGCAGATGATGCGCTGTTTTTTGGAATAACGCTGGAGTCCTGGTGGCAGCTATACAATTCTGCCTTGTCTAGTCCTTTTCGTGAAACAAACTATCAGCCCGAATTATTTTATATAACACCACTTTTATGGGGGCCATTTGGTGGTCGAACCGCATTGATGTTCGGTATTGAACATCAATCAAATGGCCAGGTGGAGAGTTTGTCACGCAGCTGGAATCGCGTTAATGCTGCACTAGTCTATGAGCGTGGCTCTCTGGTTGCAACAGTAAAGCCCTGGTACCGAATTCCCGAAGACCCTAAGACATCACTCACTGATGCCAGGGGTGATGATAATCCGGATATTCTGGATTTTTTTGGCCATGGTGAATTCACTGTCGGTTACCGCAGAAAAAACATTGATTACTACGCATTGGTTAGAGGGAATCCGAGTACGCGTAGAGGCGCTTTGGATGTGGTGGTCAGCTTTCCGTTGTTCGGTAAGTTTCGAGGTATGTTGCAGTACTTCAATGGCTATGGTGATTCGCTGATTGACTATGACCGTTTTCAGCAACGGCTGGGTATTGGTGTGGCATTGTCTAACTTGTTTTAGTTTTAAATTCCTGGAGCGAGCACAAAGCAGTCATTCGATAAATTTGCACTTAAACTAAAACCGGAGCAATATAAGCTTTTACCTAATGAACTCGCCCCCTAAGACAAACCAGACCCTGTCTCTCACCATTAAAGCCGCCTATGGCAGTTTAGGTTTTCCTCTGGCCGCAGCATTTATTGCCTTACAAGTTTTCATACCCACGTTTTATGCTGAATCCACTGGTTTAAGCCTTACAACAGTAGGCCTTGTATTGTTGGTGGCCCGCTTGTGCGACACAGTGACAGATCCCATTGTGGGTTATCTTTCGGATAAAACACCAACGCATTGGCAGAGGCGCAAAATCTTTGTCACGGTTGCAAGCCCCTTGATCGCATTGTCGACCTATTTTCTCTTCAATCCATCTGGTGAGATTGGGGTCGCCTATTTGTTGTTTTGGACAATTGCCATTTATATTGCAGGGACTTTGTCAATTGTGCCACTGGGAGCCTGGGGTGCAGAGCTTTCGTCCGACTATAACGAACGTTCGCGTATCAATGGGTTTCGTGTAGCCTTCGGTTTGGGCGGCTCTTTGGTTGCCTTGTTGCTAGCTGTTTATTTTTCTCAAAGTGATTCTGCAGCACTTAATCGCACGTTGTTTGGCATCAGTATGCTGGTTATTTTGACTTTGTTGATAAGTACCACTCTCGCCTGGTTTTTGGTGCCGGATAACAAAGAAACGCAGCTACCGGAAAACACGCTACATGAAGCCTGGAAAGTGATATCGCAACCCACTCCCTTCAGGCAGTTACTTGGCAGTTTTTTTCTTAATGCGGTTGGTAACGCGATACCGGCGAGTTTGTTTGTATTATATGTGACGCATGTGATGCAGGCGGTTGACCGGGTTGGTCAGTTACTGTTTATGTATTTTATATGTTCAGCTATTTCTGTTCCGTTCTGGGTCTACCTGTCAAAGCGTATTGGGAAACATCAAACCTGGACTGTGGCCATATTACTGGCTGCATTATTTTTTGTATTTACTCCCTTTTTAACGTCTGACGACTTGCTGTGGTTTTATTTGATTGTTGCTGTGACCGGTTTTGCTACCGGTGCAGACCTTGTGTTGCCAGCAGCGATTAACGGTGACCTTATTGAATGGGATGCATTACAAACAGGCTACAAACGTCCTGGATTGTTCTTCGCGTTGTGGGGTACTGCAACCAAGCTCTCGTTTGCTTTAGCTATCGGCATTGCATTTCCGCTTTTAGACCTTATCGGTTTTAGCGCAACAGAAGAGAACAATGCAATCGCGTTGCAGGGCTTGGCTGTGTTGTATGGTTTGCCTTGTATCGGATTTAAGCTGATCGCTTTATTCTGCATGCGCGGTTATCCAATTACCGAAAAGATGCATCGATCTATAAGAGAGCAGCTGGGTGAAGCTGATCGAAACTAGCAAGAAAAATTGCTAACAAGCTTTAATTTGCAATCCACTGTTTATCAATAACAGCGATTGGCAATAAACCACGTATATCAATGGTACAGGCCCTGTCAACACCCTGTTAAATCAGTTTGATATGGAATAGAGCCGGCTGCCTGGTTCTTTATCAAAAAAGGCTTACGCAGCAGACTGATCTGAAGGATCAGCCTCAAACAAGGCAAGAATTTCATCTGCAGTGAGGTTCTGCATTGCTGTCTCTTCACCTTCACCCAGTGTTTCGTCTGCGAGCACTTTCTTACGCTGTTGCATGGCCAGAATTTTCTCTTCTACCGTGTTACTTGCGACTAGTTTGTAAATAAACACAGGTTTGGTTTGGCCAATACGGTGGGCACGATCACTGGCTTGGTTTTCAACTGCCGGGTTCCACCAGGGGTCGTAATGAATTACTGTATCTGCTGCGGTAAGGTTTAAACCAGTTCCACCAGCTTTTAAGCTGATTAAAAATAATGGCACATCGCCATGCTGAAACGCATCGATCACCTCATCACGCTTGCGCGTTCGGCCGGTGAGTTTGACGTATTGAATATTGGCGGTATTGAGTTCGGATTCGATAAGGCCAAGCATTTCGGTAAATTGTGAAAACAATAAAATCTTTTTGCCTTCAGCTATTAACTCTTGCAGCATTGATAAGAGCAATTCAGTTTTAGCGGATTCAACGATGCCCCTGGCTGTATCGAGTTTTACAAGCTTGGGGTGGCAACAGGTTTGACGAAGTTTTAGCAAGGCGTCGAGCATTTCGATATGGCTCTTGCCAAGGCCACGTTGTGATAATAGCTGCCGCACACGATGTTCCATCGTTACACGGATACTTTCGTACAAGCGCGCTTGCGGGCCATCGAGCGCCACCTCTCTGATGATCTCGGTTTTTGGTGGCAGTTCTGAAGCCACTTGCTCTTTGCGCCTGCGCAGCAAAAAAGGCCTGATAAGTTCGCCAAGGCGTTTTTGTCTTTCGATGCTGCCATGTGTTTCTATGGGAGAGCGAAAGTAGCGGTTAAAGTGTTTGCGTGTACCTAAAAAGCCTGGCATTAAAAAGTCGAACTGTGACCATAGTTCGCCCAGATGATTTTCAAGTGGTGTACCGGTTAGGCACAAGCGCCGACTGATGGGCAGCGTTTTAAGCGCTTGTGTGACTTTGGCTGCAGGGTTTTTAATTGCCTGTGATTCGTCAAGTACCACAAAGCCAAACTGCTGCTTTGCCAAAAATTCTATATCGCGGGTAACCAAGGCATAACTTGTTATCACGATATCGACTTTGTCATTGGCGAAGTCTTTGGCTTTACGATCGCTGCCATGCCAGATTTGTGTGCGCAGCTCTGGTGTAAAGCGTGCTGATTCTCGCGACCAATTACCCAGCAAGCTCGTGGGGGCGACGATCAGTGTGGGTAATGTCAGGCGGCCGATAGTACGCTCGTGTAACAGATGCGCAAGTGTTTGCAGGGTTTTGCCAAGCCCCATATCGTCCGCCAGTATGCCGTTAAATCCATATTCGGCTAAAAAGCCAAGCCAGCCAACACCATCAAGCTGGTAGGCACGCAGATTGGCTTCAAGGCCCTTTGGCATTTCAGGGTTTTCGATGCCTTCAAAGGCGAGCAATTTCTCGCCCAGGGCAAAAATATCCTGAGCGCCATGCCAGCGAATATCCAGGCCTTGTTCCTGCCAGTGCTGGTCAAGATCATCCAGCGCACCTGCACGCTGTCGTGGTAAGCGCAGATGTGCATCTTCTGACGGGTTATCAAACATTTCCAGCAGTGTTTCAGCGACAGGTGCAAAAACTTCTGGTGCAACCTCAAGCCATTCACCACTTTCTGATTGCAACAATATGGATTGGTCACGGCTGTCAGACTGTAACCATTCAATTACCAGAGGCAAAAGATTAAAAGTTTGTGTGCCATGTTTTAGTTGCAGTGCCATATCAAACCAGCTAGACGTGCTGTCGCTTAAGGTCGCCTCAATAGTGGTAACCGGCGTAAAATCAAGGTCAAATGGCTCGCGGGTTTGTATTTTCCAACCCTCAGCAGACAGGCTTGTCCGCTCTGCCATCAGTTGATGCCAGTTGCGCGCAATAGTCTGGACATCACGCGAACGTGGGCGCCTGTCAGCCCGCGAGAAAAACGCTGGATCGCTTTGCATGGCAGATTCGAATTCAGTAAAGCGTTTGCCAAATTCAACTGAATAACGTGTTTCTGCAGCAAGATCCCTTGTCAGCATCAATGGTTTGCCGTCGGCTGTTTTTCCTTCTAATGTGGCATCGGCTTCCATGCCATCAAAGGGCAATAAATAATCACCATAACGAAAGCGTATGGATGCGTAAAAATCGCGTATGTCTGCGCTGTCTTCACGTGACTGTAAAACGAGTAAGGGTTCCGGACTGACATCAACGCGCACAAAATTGGGCTCAACCGGTAATGGAAGAGATGCATCTGGCAGACGGGATGCGAGGTAGTTGCTGACCGCCTGTGCGTGTGCGACAGGGAGCTCTGGTGCATCAATCAGATTTCCTAGAATGGATACTGGCGGTACCTTGTGCAGAGGCCCGCACTGCAGTGTGTCTGTGTCGACATACCAGGGCGGGTCAGCAGGAATCAGCTGCCAGTTTTCCGTTTCGGGAAGCGTTATTCCAAGTTTCATGCTCTCGTTGTCTGAGCTTGCCCAATCGAAGTCCAGCGTTTTAGGCTGGCCATGCATCAGTGGCTGTTCGCGATCATCCCCCCAATAACAGCGGCCTGTATCGATGAGTTTATTCATCAGTAAGTGGCCAATGTCACCCTGAATTGTCAGGGTGCGGTAGGTGAAATCCGTGTGTCGGCCAACCGCGAGTTCGAGTATTGAGCGATCACTTTGTAACACCCAATCTGGATGATGGTAATGGCCGTGATACCGATAGGCCGTTTCTTTCCCGTAGCCACCACGTTTGAGTAGCCTGCTTTGCAGGATTTCGAGCGTGATGCCAGCTTTGTTTTGCGTGAGCGAATTAACATCAAGTTGATAGAACAGGAGTGGTTCGCCTGGCTCGTGATGTTCGTGCCGTGCCGAGACACCTTTGCCTTGATCGACGAGCCGTTGTAACCAGCGATTAACCGCACGTAATGCCTGATCATCGGCTGTAGGGGTTGCTGATTGCTTGTCAATCCAGCACAGCAATGCGGCTGCAATGTGTTTGCAATTATGGTGCACCGGGCAGGTACACTCGCCATCGAGCCGATGTGCAGCAATAAGTGTGCGCTGCTGGTAGGGTTCGTTTTCGGTCCCCTGCACAGAGCTGTACAACACACTACCATCCGCAACCCAGTCCAGTTCTTTCACCGCGCCGCTGGTTTTATAGACACGGCCGCGTGAAGTCGCCACAGAGCCGCATAGCTCAATGACATCATCAAAATTAATTACGCGTGGCGGGATGTTCACCGTACGATTGTAACCGGATAAGTTGGACGGTATTGTTTTTTGATGAACTTTTTCTGTCGGTTTTTTACTTCAAGAGTAAATTGATATTGCCTGATGCTCATGTTGCCGCTGACGGTTAATTGGTGGCCTAACCTCCCAGCGCAGGAGTTGTGCCTAAAAACCGATTAATGGCGGCGGCGACGGGTTCGGGTGTGTCCATATGTAAATGATGATGCCCGGCCAGTGTGATACTTTGATGGTCTTTTATTAGTGCAAGCCGTGCGCCGGTGTCGTCTCGGGATGTCAGGAATCCATCTTTTGCGACAATGCTCAAAACCTGACAAGCAATACTTTCGTTAACCTTTCTGACATGTGCCTCCGTCAGCCGGTGTGCTGTGGATATGCGCAGCTTCGGATCAAAGCGCCAGCGCCAGCCGTCTTCATGCTGTGATAGCTGCCGGTCTATGATGAGTTGCGCTGAGCGCTGTTCCATTTTCGCGGCACGCAGGCGAGATGCGGTGGCATCATGCTTCTCTTTATAAATGCGCGATTTATAACGATCTGGTTCCAGTTGCTCCGAAATCGACTGGCTCAAGCGGCTCACAAAATCATCTGGTTCGCTGGTTAACGCGCCGCTGGATTCGATCAGTATCAACGACTGTACTTTCTCTGGCTGGGCGGCAGCCACCAGCGGGGCAATGATGCCGCCTAAAGAATGTCCTGTGATGTGACACTGTTGCCAACCCAGCGCATCAATACAGGCGGCTGCCCAAAAAGCACTGTCCGGTACGCTGTACGTTGAATTAAGGTAACTTGAATAGCCGTGACCTGGCATATCCACCGCAACCAGATCAATATTGGGTAGAAACGGCATCAGAGGAACAAAACTGTTGGCGTTATCAAGCCAGCCGTGAAGACACAACATTTTTGGCGCATCGCTACTGTCCGCTTTGCGATGGCGGATGCCGGCAATGGTTATATCGCCGATCTGCAGCTTAATGGCTTCGGGGCGCGGAGACTCTGGTGGTGGCATGCTTATCTAATAAAATTGTTAATTGATGTTTTCAAGCTTGTCGGGTTCTTCAGGCGTAACAGGTTTTAGGGTGTAAACAAGCACTTCATTGTCTTCAGGGTTTTTACTTGCAATAAAGCCAAGGCTTTTCATCAGCCCGCGCATACCGGCGTTGGTAACCAGGACATCACCAATAAGCTCTTTGATACCTTGCTCTGCAGCGTGCGCAATCACTTGCTTCATTAGCGCTTTGGCGAGCCCGTGGCCTTGCCATTCGTCTGCTACAGACACGGCAAATTCACCGCTTTGTTTATCGTTACTCATAGCGTAGCGGCTGACACCAGCAACGACACCGCTGCCGCTATCGGCAACAGCGACAAACGCCATTTGCCGGTCGTAATCCAGCTTGGTAAATTGCGCGACCATCTGCGGTGAAAGCTCATTAATGGCATGCATGAATCTAAAGTAGCGCGATTCTGCCGACATGTTGCTCACCATGTTTCGAATCGACTCGCCGTCCTCTGGCCGGATAGGCCGCAGTTGCACACTCTTGCCGTGTTTAAGTTGTACCAGTTTCATCCATTGCCATGGATAAGGGTGAATGGCCAGATGATCATAGCGCTTTTTAGTGTTGGATTTTTCCAGTACCACATGCACTTCCAATGCAACCGCACCATTGTCAGACACGCGCACAGGGTTGATATCCAGCGAATACAGCTCTGGTAGTTCGCAAGCCATTTCGGACAAACGCCGAAGGACATGTGCTGCACCTTTTTTGTCCACTGGTGGTTTGTGCCGGAACTCACCAAGGTAGGTGGCAATATCAGGTTGTGATAACAGATCTTCAATAAGAAAGTTATTCAGTGGTGGAAGCTGTACCGCGTGTTGTAACAATAGTGGTGTGAGATCACCGCCGATACCAACCGAAATAATGGGACCGAAGGTGGCATCCTGCCTGATACTCATTGCCAGACTGCGTGAATTACTTTGCTGATACATCGCTTCAACTAACACACCACGGAACTCTGCATCTGGTCTTAATAAGCCCGTTTGTTCGACCATTTGATTGTAGGCATGTTGTAAAGCGTGTTCATCTTTTATGTCAAGGCGCGTACCCACTACGCTGGCTTTATACAAGATATTGGGTGACACCAGTTTCATGGCTACGGGATAGCCGATTTTTGCTGCCGCTTTTATGGCGTCCTCAACAGATGTAACACGCTGTGCAGGCAGTACATCAATGTCAAAAAAGCCAAGCAGTGTGCGGGTTTTCTGTGGGCCTAAAACACGCTCGCCAGTGCTCAAAGCGGACGCAATGAGTTGTTTTGCTGATGCCGCATCTGCACGTGTAAAGCGTGAGGCTGGATTAGGTAGTTGCAACAACTGCTGCTGGCTAAGCCAATAACGTTTTAAAAAATCCGCTGCATCACATGTAGCTTCAGGGGTGCTGAAGCTTGGTATATTGGCTTCGGTTAATAGCTCACGGCTGCTCTGCACACTGCTTTCTCCCATAAAGCTTGCCAGTATCGGTAATGTTTTGGATTGACATTCAACAATGACATTGGCGATGGCTTTTGGGTCATTACGTGCATCGGGTGCAAATACAATCAACAGCGCATCAAAGCAGTTGCTGGCTTTTAATATCTCAATTGTTTTTTTATATTGCTCAGGCAAGGCTTCGCGATCGCGCAGTACAAACGGGTTGCCACCTTTAACTAAAACACCGAACTGTTTGCGCAACGCGCTGGATTCTTCGTTTGTGAGTTGCGGCAGAACAAACTGCTTTGCTGCGCATTGTTCGTAAGCCAACATTGCAGGCGCTGCACCATTGCTGACAATCGCCAGGTGCTTGCCTTTTATGCGTATGCCTGATGTGAGTATTTTGGCTGCCGAGAATACATTGGAAAACGCTCTGACTCTGACAACTCCAGCGCGGCGCAAAGCGGCTTGCATAACATGTTCGCTGGAAAAAACCTGCCCAGTACGTGTCATGGCATCGCAGTGGCGTGCCGCATTATGGGTTGATTTCATCACGACGACGGGTTTTATTCGTGCCGCCGAACTGATCGCGCTTAAAAAAGCCCTTGGTTGGTGAACACGATCAAGATAGACAATGATGGCATCGGTATGGTGATCCTCTGCTAAAAGATCAAGTAAGTCTGGCAGGGTGATATCAGTGTCGATGCCAGTGGATAGTACGGCAGAAAAACCCACACCAGAGGAATCGGCCCAGTCGACAATGGCAGCACCAAGCGATGCTGATTGCGTAACAATGGCAAGCGAGCCTTTATTGACAGCAGTGGTTGAAAAGCTGGCATTCAATTGTAAGTGAGGACGAATGATGCCGGCGCAATATGGGCCGAGTAATCGTATATTCAATTTACGTGCGAATGCGTGTAAGGATTTACTGTCGCGCACGGCGGACATCACGATAGCAACTTTGACCCCAAGCTTGGCGGCATCCTGCAAACTGCGCTCGACTATACGCTCTGGTACTAAAACAATAACAATATCGGGGATTTCGGGTGCTTTTGAAATTGATTTGTAGCAGGGTGTGTCCAACACCGTTTTGTAACGCGGGTTGACAAAATACAGTGGCCCCTCGAATTTACCTTTTATCAAACTGCTGGCAACAGCATGCCCCTGCGATCCGGTTCGATCACTGGCACCAATAAGTGCCAAGGAGCCGGGATTGAGCAACTTGTTGAGATGGATGGTGGACATCTCTTGATAGTACCGCACCGCATGACTTTGTGCTTTTGCTGTTATTGGACAAACACTTGAGAAGGTTGCGCTGGTATATTGTCATCAGTCCACTTGCAACTCTTTTTTACTATGGCTACTGCGCTCATCACCCACAGCGATTGCGAATTGCATGAAATCAGCCCTGGTCATCCTGAGTGCCCGCAACGTATCGGCGCAGTCCTGGATCAGCTGAAAAAAGAGGATGTGTATGATTATCTTCAGCACTTCGAAGCACCTGTGGCTGAGCATGATGCGCCTCTGTTGGTGCATCCTGATAGCTATGTTCAACAGATAGTGCAGAGTTCGCCCTCTACTGGTTCAGTTCAACTGGATGCAGACACGGCAATGAACCCGCATTCTTTGCAAGCTGCTTTACGCGGTGTGGGTGCTGGCATGCTGGCGACCGACAAGGTTATCGCAGGTGAGGTGGATAATGCGTTTTGTCTTGTTCGACCGCCGGGTCATCATGCCGAAACGGCGCAGGCGATGGGGTTCTGCTTTTTTGGCAATATTGCCATTGCAGCTCGCCATGCAGTTGTTAATAAAGGGCTGGAGCGCGTTGCGATTGTTGATTTTGATGTGCATCACGGCAATGGCACGGAAGACCTTGTAGACGGCGATAAATCCATTTTGTTTTGTTCATCATTTCAGCATCCGTTTTATCCAGGTGGTTATCGGCCATCGGTTGCAGGACAGCGAGTTAACGTGCCATTGGCTGCGGGTATTGGCAGCGATGCTTTTAGAGATGCCATTAATAAAGAGTGGTTGCCTGCACTCAACAGCTTCAAGCCACAGATGTTATTTATCAGTGCTGGTTTTGATGCGCATGCGGATGATCCCTTGGCCAGTCTTGACCTTGCTGATAACGATTTCAGCTGGATAACAGAGCAGCTAATGACGGTGGCAGATAAACACAGCGATGGGCGCATAGTATCGATGTTGGAAGGTGGCTATTCGCTACCCGCCCTGGGTAGAAGCGCAACAGCGCACATACGCGCGCTGATGCGTTTGTCTTGATGCCTTTTTTAAAATTGAATTTCAGCTGAACGAAGCTTTAGGGTTCACAAGATCAGGCTCTGCTAGCTCAGTATGAGGAGCATGTATACGCCTGTTGTCAACATCAGGCACCAAACTGATTTTTAAACGCAGCGTTGAATTTATCAAGCTCCGCTGCCGGTAAAAAATTAATACCCGCTGCCGCTTTTCGTCCGCCACCTGTTTCAAACTGCCGGCATAGCTCATCAGCACCGGTTTTGTTTTCGAGCGGAGCTCGCACGCTTACGAGGTATCCATCGCCCGGCAAAGTGCTTAACATGGCATGCGCACGCGCTGGGTTCTGCTGTGCAAGGTCGTTTGCGTAAACACCGCTGACGCGTCTGGCAAAAGCATCTTCTGGAAAGATAAACAGCGCTGTTCTATCGCTTGCATCAAATGGCTTTGTGCTTTTCGCCTTTTGCATGTCACTATTATAGCCTTCGTTTAATTCGGTAAAGGCTTTGTCGTTTTCGATGAAATCGAATGGATTTGTGTATGGCTTTACGCGTTCATAGAGGTCTGCAGGTGCAAAAAACAGATCATCAAGTGAGCTGCCGTAACCATTGTAATTAAGTAAAGTGCCGAGTGTTTTAAGCTGTTCAAGTTGCGCATCGCTAAGCTGTAGAGGCTTGGCGGCAGTTGCAGCGCTTTCAAAAAGATTATCCCCAAACGCGGCAGTTACAGCCCAGGCAAGGTGAGCGCTGTTAAGTAGCTGGTTAACAATAAGGCCGGTACAGGTGTTGGCATCGGTATCAATGTGCGCGCTCAAGTTTTTGGCAGCAGGAATGTCACCGCTAAAATGATGATCGCAATATTGCACATCAATGCCAGCCTCAAGTAAAGGCAATAAGGCATCTCGGTTTTTATCCATTGATATATCCAGCACCGTCACGCTGTTAGTTCCTTCTACCGGTACTTGTTTTACCAGATTGATATCGCGCTTTACGCCTGTTACCAAGGTGCTGTCTTTAGGCTCTGCCAGGCGCAATTGGTGAAGTGCGCAAATACCATCGGCGTCGCCATTGAATACATCGTAGTGGGTCATGCTAGTGTCCTGATACAGTCGCGAACCAATGCAGGGCCGCGATAAATTAAACCTGTGTAGAGCTGTACAAGATCTGCACCAAAGTCGCGTTTTTCCTGCGCATGCCGGGCCTCCAGTATGCCGCCAACGCCAACGAGCACAGTATCTGGCCCTAGCAGTTGGCGAACCAGCGCCAATTTTGTGTTGGAAAGCTCTCGAACCGGCGCACCACTGAGCCCGCCTTGCTCTGCAGCATGTTCACTGTCTGCAACTTTTTGGCGCTCGTTTGTGGTGTTGCCAGCAATCACGCCATCAATCTCATGCTCCAGTACGGCCTGCGTGAAATCAGCTAGCTCCGACTCTGACATATCGGGTGCGATTTTAATCAGAATAGGTCTGTATTGATTATGTTCAGTTGCAAGTTTTGACTGAGTGTCTTTTAACGCTTGTAAAAGCTGCCTTAGAAGTTGGCCGTGTTGTAGCTCACGCAGTCCCTGGGTGTTTGGGGAAGAAACATTAACCGTTATATAGTCGGCTACCGGATACACTTTTTGCAGACAATGCAGGTAGTCGTCATTGGCCTTCTCCAGCGGTGTGTTGGCGTTTTTGCCAATGTTGATCCCCAGAACACCTTTGTATTTTCTTGCCTCGGCACGTTTAAGCAGATGATCAACCCCTAGATTATTGAAGCCCATACGATTGATTAGGGCCTGGTGCTCTGTTAGCCGAAACATTCTGGGAGTGGGGTTTCCTGGCTGAGGTTTCGGTGTGACTGTACCGATTTCGATATGGCCAAAACCCATCGCACCCAGTGCGTCTATATAGTCACCGTTTTTATCAAGACCTGCTGCAAGACCAACCTGGTTTTCAAAATCGAGATTTAAAACCTTGGTTGGGTTTGCGCTGCTTTTATAGCGGTGTTTGATCAGGCTGCCAGCGAATGGCAGGCTTGCCGTTTTTAATGCGAGATCATGTGCACGTTCCGGGTCCATTTTGAAAAAAATAGCGCGTGCCAGTGAATACAGCGGGTCGATGGATGCTCCGTCACTTGAGGTCTTGTATTTGAGGTATGGTTGGGTCATGCAAAGCGGTTGCTATCGAGGTGCGGACTTTACATTATACCGTGGCTTTAACGGTGCAAGTAAGGCGCTTAAATGAGATACTAAGAGAAACGCTTCATTGCATCACTATGGCCAAGCAGGGACAACCACCAGATTTAGATGAAGTGCTTAACGACTTGTTGCGTAAATTTGGGCTTGGTGGTGATAAAAAGCGTCCCGGCTCAGCTACTGATCGCAGCGCTTCGAACAGGCATAGTGGCTCGACCATGCGCGATGCTGCGATACGGCGTAATGCTCTGAGTGAGCGCGGCAGCTCGCCTTCACAAAAGAGTGGGGGTCGAATTTCACCCTCAGCAACGCCACCGCCGTTTTCACAATCCGAGCACACCAAGGTCCGCCTCAGACGCAAGCCTAAACAGCCGTTTGTGTTTTATCTGTTTTTAGTTGTGTTTGCTTTTCTTTTTTTTAGAGATATGTTCCCCGATCTTTTGTCGACTCTCTCGTCGACATTTCAGGGGGCGTTTAACGATTTAGTTAATGATGTATCTCGATCAGAGCAAGATTGGAGTCTATCTGCAGAAAGTGAATATCCTGCGGTAGTTGAATCAGTACTGGCATTTTTTGGAGAATTATCCATGTTTGAATCTATGGGCTTTGCGTTGCTGATTGGCGGCGTTATTTTACTGTTTTTATTTTTACGCGCTTTTGTTCGTATCGTGCCACAAAACGAAGCGTTTATTGTGGAGCGTTTGGGTAAATACGATCGCACATTGTTAGCTGGTTTTCATATCACTATTCCTGTTGTTGAGCGTGTCGCATACAAACATTCTCTCAAAGAGTATGCAATCGATGTTGCATCGCAACACGCTATTACTCGTGACAACGTCGTGCTGGGTATCGATGGTGTACTGTATTTAAAGATTATGGATCCGCGTGCTGCATCATACGGAGTAGACAATCTTGAATTTGCAATTACACAATTAGCGCAAACAAGTATGCGTGCAGAGATTGGCAAACTATCACTTGATGATACTTTCGAATCCCGCGAAAACGTCAATGCCAAGGTCACCCAGGCGATAGATGAAGCGTCCGAAGCCTGGGGGACGAAGGTGCTGCGTTATGAAGTGAAAGACATTACGCCGCCAGCTTCCATACTCGAAGAAATGGAAAAGCAGATGGGTGCTGAACGTCAACGGCGTGTGGATGTGACAACATCTGAAGGGTATCGCCAGGCGCAAATCAATCAGGCTGAAGGTGATCGTGAAGCACAGATTTTACGTGCGCAGGGCATTGCAGAATCCATGACGATTGAAGCCACTGCAAGGGCAGAGGCCATACGTAAAATATCTGAAGCCATAAATGCAGAGGGTGGTAGTGCGGCGGTTGCTCAGCAGTTGGCAGAGCAATACGTTTCCGCATTCGATAAACTGGCACGTGAAGGGACTATTGCACTGTTACCTGGTGATGGTGCAGACGTAGCCAGTATGGTTGCAAAAGCCTATACCGCATTTGATGGCTTGAAAGATATTGTGGGTAAACCGGGTGCTGCATCCGGCAGTTTCGGAGAGCGTGAGTGATTATTTTCAATCCCTTCTGGTTGTTTCTTGTTGTGGGTGTTGCTCTTGTTAGTATTGAGCTGGTTGTTTTTCAGTTCAGCACCTTCTGGTTGTTATTTATCGGGCTGGGTGCGCTGGTTGCGGCTAGCTATGCCTGGTTGGTTAGCGATGCCAGTTATTTGTCTACAACGGCTGTATTTGTGGTGGCGTCGGTGGCTATTACCGCGATCCTGTTTGCACCGATTCGTCGTTGGCAAAATAAACCTTCGGCTATGCCTGATCATGATGCCATCGGGCAACGGGTTGTCGTTGATGAAGCAATAAGTGCAGGTCAGGCCGGTATGGTAAGTTGGTCCGGCACGGATTGGCAGGCAGAGTTGGCAGATGGGAATACTGATACACTGGCCGTTGGCGATTCTGCAGAAGTCGTGGCGGTCCGTGGTATACGGCTGTTTGTGAAAAAGCTTTGAAACTATATCCAGACAAGATTGATGCGCATTTACAACGCCAAAGTGCGCCAGTGTATCTGCTGCACGGCGACGAGCCTTACCAGTTAATGCAAATTGGCGACAAGCTGCGTGTGTATGCTAAAAACAGTGGCTTTGATGAACGTCAGGTTATTGTTGCAACTGAAGATGCCGATTGGGCGCAATTTCGCGAAGCTGCGGACAGCATGTCATTGTTTGCCGAAAAGCGCCTGATAGAACTGCGCCTGCCAACAGGAAAGCCAGGACGTACTGGTAGTGAAATACTTAAACAGTATTGCCTGAATCCAGCTGACGATGTTTTGTTGCTGATTACCAGCGCTAAGCTTGATCGAGGTGCAGCGAGCAGTGCCTGGTTTAAAGCGATAGATAAAGTCGGTGTCACCATTGCTGTCTGGCCACTGGATGTGCAAAATTTAAAGCGCTGGATAGAAACCAAACTGGCAGGCCAGGGTCTGCAGGCCACAGAAGAAGCCGTTGCGTTAATAACCGCACGGGTCGAAGGGAATATGCTGGCAGCGAGTCAGGAGATTGAGCGTTTGGCTTTGCTGCATCCGGCAGGTTCGCTCAGTGCTGATGATGTATTGGCCGCAGTCGCTGACAGCGCACGCTATTCAATTGCCGATTTGGTTCAGGCGGCATTGCAGGGTCAGTCGGTGCGTACTGTTAAAATAATTCGTGGTCTGCGAGGCGAGGCTGTCGCTCCAGTGATGGTCTTGTGGACGTTGGCTGGTGAAATCAGAAGCGGTACGCGCGCTGCTGAAGCACATGAAAAAGGTATGGCCCTGGATGCAGCGCTTAAAAGTGCGCAGGTTTGGCAAAGCCGGGTGGCGCCACTTAAGCAAGCGATAAAACGGCACGATGCTCGCAGTTGGTTGAGCATGCTGTCTGCTTCTACCATGTTGGATCGAGTGATCAAAGGCCATGCACAGGGTGATGTCTGGGATGAACTAGAGTCACTTTGTATGCAGCTGGCGGGCAGTAAAGAAAGCATGAGAATAAAACAATCCCTCACGCATTCTATTTAAGATAATTAAACCGGTCTCCTTTAACGGATACACGGGTGAAACTTCGAGATAATTAAACTATGACGCAACAACTCATTGCCAGCGTTATTAAAGAAAAAAACATTGGTAGCGACGTGACGATAAAGGGCTGGGTTCGCAGTCGCCGTGATTCAAAAGCCGGTTTGTCTTTTATCGCTGTGTACGACGGCTCCTGTTTTGATGCGATGCAGGTTATAGCAGATAACACACTTGAAAACTACGCTAGAGAAGTTCAAAAATTATCATCGGGTTGCGCCGTCGAAGTCACCGGTGCATTGGCAGAGTCACAAGGTAAGGGGCAGGCTGTTGAAGTGGTGGCTTCGCATATTAATGTCGTTGGCTGGGTCGACGATCCAGAAACTTACCCCATTGCGAAAAAACGTCATACCTTTGAATACCTTCGCAGCGTAGCGCATTTGCGTCCACGCACAAACGCCTTTGGCGCTATCAGCCGTGTTCGCTCAACCTTGTCCAGCGCCATTCATCGTTACTATCACGAACGGCATTTTCACTGGGTTAATACACCATTGATAACCACAAGCGACTGTGAAGGTGCGGGTGAACTCTTCCGCGTAAGCACGCTGGATTTATTAAATACGCCAACCGATGATAAAGGTGCCGTTGATTTTGATAAGGACTTTTTTGCCAGCGAAGCTTTTTTAACGGTTTCCGGACAGCTGAATGCCGAAGCCTATGCGCAAGCCTTAACGCGGGTTTATACCTTTGGTCCAACGTTTCGTGCCGAAAATTCTAATACCAGCAGACATCTGGCGGAATTCTGGATGGTAGAACCTGAAGTGGCCTTTGCTGATCTGAACGACAATGCAACGCTGGCAGAAGATTTTTTAAAGTATCTGTTTGCAGCTGTTCTTGATGAGTGCGAAGACGATATGGCGTTCTTTGCACAGCGTGTAGATAAAGAAGCGGTAAATCGTTTGCAGCAAGTTGTCAGTGCTGATTTTGAACGTATGGATTATTCTGATGCCATTGACATTTTAAAGAATACCAAAAAGAAGTTTGAATTCCCTGTGAGCTGGGGGCTCGACTTGCAATCAGAGCACGAACGCTTCCTGGCCGAAGAGCATGTCGGCAAGCCAATAGTTTTGATGAACTACCCCAAAGAAATTAAAGCGTTTTATATGCGCCTTAATGATGATGAACGTACAGTGGCGGCGATGGATGTATTAGCACCGGGTATTGGTGAAATCATCGGTGGCAGCCAGCGTGAAGAACGGCTGGATTATCTGGATAAACGCCTTGAAGAGCAAAATCTGGCTGAGCATCTTGGCTGGTACCGGGATCTTCGTCGTTACGGCACCACGCCACATGCCGGTTTTGGTTTAGGTTTTGAGCGCCTTGTAACCTACGTTACTGGCATGGAAAATATACGTGATGCGATACCCTTCCCGCGTGTGCCCAGAAGCGCACCGTTTTAGGTTATTCGGCAGTAGGATTTGAACGTCAAGCGAGTTACAATTTGGATAAGGCTTTGGAGTAGGTAAAATGCAATATCCTGGTAATAGCCAACATACTGAAAATACTCTTTTAGGTCGGCGCTCGTGTTCATTTGCCGGCCGATCTACAGGTCGCCGTTCCGGCGGCTTTACCTTGGTAGAAATCGCTATTGTACTTGTCATTGTCGGGCTCATTCTCGGTGGCGTTTTTAAAGGTCAGGCCCTGATAGATTCGGCGCGAGTCCGCTCAATTTCTGCAGATGTATCAGGCATCCGGGCCGCCTGGTACTCTTTTCAAGAACGTTACCGCTCCATCCCTGGGGATTTCCCCAATGCGCAAACCCAGATCGACAGTGCAGCCTTGCAGGGTAACGGCAACGGCAGAATTGATGATAGCCAGGAACGTGCTGCAGTCTGGCAACAATTGGCTTTGGCTGGCTTTATTTCCGGCAGCTTTAATGGTGAGCGTGGTGCAACTGGTACAGCTTCAGATGTAGAGTGCGGGCAGGGCACATGCCCATCCAACCCGTTTAATGGGTATTACAAAATCAGCTATAGCGCGCAGGCCGCCGATGTCGATGGGCTTGCACACGAAATTTTCACTGGTGCGCAAATCCCGGTCAATATTCTCTCCCAGCTGGATCTAAAACTTGATGACGGTTTGCCTGCCTCGGGCCGTTTCCGAGTACACCGTTCCTACTTAAACGCCTGCACGCGTGATGGCCAGTGGGATGTTGCGACAGCGCATGCAAACTGTGCGGCTGTGTTAAGAGAATAAAAGTTAAGAGAAAAAGTTAAGAGAAAAAATCAGTTGTTTCCGGAGTCGCGAATCAGCGACTGACTGGATCGGCACTCGCATACTCAAAACACACCGCAGACACAAGCGCTTTTAATCAAGCTCCAGTTCTTTAATTTTACGCGTCAGTGTGTTCCTGCCCCAACCCAGTAAGCGTGCTGCTTCCTGACGTCTGTCTTGTGTTTTATTCAATGCAACCTGTATCAAGATGCGTTCAAACGTGGGCGTGGCTTTTGATAATAAATCCACCTCACCATCATGCAGTTGTTTGTTTGCCCATTGTCTGAATCCGGTTTCCCAGTCGGTCTCTACCTTTACTGGCATATCCTGATTGTGTTTGGGCAGGTCGCTGATTTGAAGTTCGCTACCACTGGCCATAACGCTTAACCAGTGAGCCGTGTTCTGTAACTGTCTGACATTACCTGGCCACGGAAGGGATGATACAAATTCAGAGAATTCGCGTGTCATCACTTTAGCTGGTTCATTGATTTCTTCGGCAGCACGAGCTAAAAAGTGTTCCAGTAGCAGTGGAATGTCTTCTCGTCGCTCACGTAAGGGTGGTGCCTCAATGCGGATAACATTTAGACGGTGAAAAAGATCTTCTCTAAATTCGTTGTCTGCAACGCGTTTTTCAAGGTCCTGGTGCGTTGCCGCAATGATGCGCACATCCACCTTTACAGGAACATGGCCACCCACTTTATAAAACTGTCCGTCAGCTAATACACGCAGTAAGCGAGTTTGCAGAGTTGCAGGCATATCACCAATTTCATCAAGAAACAGTGTGCCGCCATCGGCCTGCTCGAAGCGCCCAATGCGTGTAACTTGTGCACCAGTGAAAGCCCCTTTTTCATGACCAAATAATTCAGATTCCATTAGATCGTGTGGAATAGCAGCCATGTTCAACGCAACAAATGGCTTGCCTGAGCGCGGGCTATGGCGGTGTAATGCTTGTGCAATCAATTCTTTTCCCGTACCTGATTCGCCGTTAATCAGCACAGTAATGCGAGATTTGGCAAGACGGCCGATTGCCTTGAAAACCTCTTGCATAGCCGGTGCTTCTCCTATCAGGTCATCCGCACTGCTTTCCAGAAGTGGGTTAGCCGTTTTAGGTTTGCTGCCCGCCGAATTGGCACTATGTAAAGCGCAAGCGCGTTGCGTTCGTTCTATAACGGTATCAACATCAAACGGTTTCGGAATGTATTCGAACGCACCTTCCTCAAACGCAGCTACCGTGCTATCAAGATCAGAATAGGCTGTCATGATTAGTATGGGTAGATCCGGGTGTACTGCTTTAAGTTGTTTAAGCAGTGATAAGCCATCGGAACCCGGCATGCGTATGTCGCTGATAACTGCGTCAGGTGGTAAGGCATTGTTGCGCACAAGCTCTAGTGCTTCATCTGCTGTTTCAAATGTCGTGACGTCCATCTCGGCCTGTTTGAGTGCTTTCTCCAGTACCCAGCGAATGGATTGATCGTCGTCAATTACCCAGACATTTTCCGAGCTCATAGTATCTCCAGTGGGATCAGTACAGTGAACGCGGTATTGCCTGGCTCACTGCGGCATTCAATAAGTCCGCCCAGTTGATTCATTATTGACTGAGCGATGGATAACCCAAGGCCGCTACCTGCTGCAGTACCTGAAACCATGGGATAAAAAATTTGATCAATCAGAGCTTCCGGCACACCTGGTCCGTTATCAATAATTTCAATGGCGGCGACAAGTGGATGCCTGTCACCACCGATAGTAAAGCTACTGATAACGCGTGAGCGAAATACGATATCACCACTTTCACCAGTAGCGTTGATCGCATTACCAACAATGTTGAGAAGCACCTGCACGAGTCGATCGCGGTCGCTAATGAATTCTGGAATGCTGGGGTCGTAGTCGATACGGATTTGCAAATTTTGAGGCGAACCAACGCGTGAGATTTTTCTAACGTGCTCCAGTACTTCATGAATGTTGACTGGGTCTTGTCTGGGGCGTGTGCTTGGCCCAAGCATCCGATCAATTAGTTCGCGCAGGCGATCTGCCTCACGAATAATGATTGATGTGTAGTCTTCAAGATCAGGGTCTTTGAGTTGCTTCGACAGTAATTGTGCCGCGCCGCGCAAGCCACCAAGCGGGTTCTTGACTTCGTGTGCCAGGCCACGCAACAGTGAACGTGCGTGTTCCTGCTGAGACAATAAAGCCTCTTCCCGTGCAATACGCAGCGGTCGATCAATAGCGTTGAGTTCTAAGAGCAGGCCGTTTTGCTGTCGCTCGGTTCGATGCGGTGTTATTGCGCAATCGATTTGTGTTGGGCTTTTACCATGCGGCTCAATAATGATCTGTCTGTCGGTAAAGGGTTGATCCAGATCCAGTGCGTCGCGCATACGCAGAAGCAGGCTATCAGGTAGGTTGGTGACCTGTATTATGCGTTTACCCACAATCCGGCCCAGGCTTGCTCCAAAAATTTGCTCTGCCGCAGCATTCAAATACACCACACGCAGTTTGTCGTCGAGCAGCAGTACAGCAGTCGAGAGTTGATCCAGCAGGGCAAATTCACCCAATATGTCGGCTTGAGGTGTCATGTTGTTTTAATAAGTAGCAAGTAATGCACCGTGATGATGCTATGTGAAACGGTGCTATAAATTGCCATAATAGATAATAAAAACAATGGCTTATATGTCTGCAAAAGTCGGAAGCTTGTGGGTTTTGCGCACTATAATAGCGCTTGAAGGCTGATAAATGCACTAAAATAGTGCGTATGTACTGCTTTTTTAGCGTACATTCTTTTTTACGTTGAAAAAGAGAGCCCCATTACCGACTCAGCACTGGCTTTAACCAGAACTCTGCTAGTCGCCACTTTCCCAGTAGGTGTCGTCAAATCGAAGCACGTTAATAGTTGCGCGTTGATTCTCGATGCCTTGTATTCTGTGTGCTGTCGATCGCCCACTATGTGCTTTCGGTCCTCCACTTTGATATTGAAATGGAAACACTTTGAATCCCGTCCGCGCGATTACACTTAAAGTATTGTCAGTCGTTGTCTTTGTATCCATGTTTGGTTTTATTAAGGCAACTTCACAAGCAATCCCTGCGGGTGAAGCCGTTTTCTTTCGTTCTCTGTTTGCGGTGCCGGTGTTGTTGATCTGGTTGGTCTGGCGAGGTGATTTTCCTCAAAAGCTGAAGGCTAAAGACCCCATGGGCCATGTTTGGCGAGGCTTGATGGGCACTTGTGCAATGGGATCAGGTTTTTTGGCAGTCGGTTTGTTGCCTTTGCCAGAGGTGGTTGCCATTGGTTATGCAGCACCGCTACTGGTCACCATGCTGGCGGCAATGTTTCTTGGTGAGAAAATCAGATTGGTGCGTTTTTCTGCCTTATTGTTGGGCTTGTTTGGTGTGATGCTGATCCTCTCTCCCAGGCTTACGGTGTTAGATGCAGAGGTAGCCAACCGTCTTCAAACGATAGGCGCTTTGGCCGCATTGATGGGCGCTGTGTTCTCCGCACTTGCACAGGTATTTGCACGAAAACTGGTGGCCACTGAAACGACCGGTTCTATTGTTTTTTACTTTTCAATTATGTCGAGCACGCTAGCGCTGCTGACAATTCCGTTCGGCTGGAAAGTGCCAACCACTCTAGAACTTAGCTTTCTTGTTATCGCTGGCCTGTTAGGTGGTATTGGACAAATATTGATTACTGAAAGTTATCGCTTCGCCGAAGTAGCCGTTATCGCACCGTTTGAATATTGCTCAATATTGTTGGCTCTGTTTATTGGTTATTTTATTTTCGATGAGCTTCCTACCGGTATTATGATGGCTGGCGTGGCTTTCATCATCGCGGCTGGGATCATTATTATCGAGCGCGAACGCAGGCTTGGTATTAAACGCACGGGCAAAGCGCGAAGCGCCGTGCCTAATCAAGCCTGACAGGTTGCAGTACCATTGGAGCTTAATGCTTATCTCTTTTTGTTACTCGGTTTTTCTGCCTCGATCATATCGGCTGTTTTCGGTTTTGGTACAGCGCTAATTGTTCTCATACTCGGTGCACACATACTTCCTGTAAAAGAGACAATAGCGCTCGCTACAGTGCTTTTTGCCACGTCCACCCTGTTAAAAACCATACTGCTCTTCAGACATATAGATTGGAAGGTCGCTGGGCTAATGGCAATGGGTAGTTTGCCGTTCGCCTATCTTGGTGCATTGTTATTGGTCAATGTGCCAGTCGAAATGCTAAAACGCATGCTTGCGGTAATGGTTTTGATCTACCTTTTCTTATCGGTTGTAAATCGCTTTCCAAAAATTAAAGTTGGAATAGTGGGCCTCATTGCAGGGTCCGCTGCCTATGGCTTTGTGTCTGGTTTACTCGGTAGTGGAAATTTGATTAAGGTGGTCGTTTTTCGAGAAATGAAAATGACGAAGGAAGTATTCGTAAGCACCATGGCGGCAACATCTGTTTTTTCAAATGTTGCGAAGTTAACTGCTTACACTAAATCAGGTTTATTAAACGAAAGTAAGTTGTGGTTTATTTTGTCACTTGTCGTTGCCTCGATTGGGGCCGTTTTGATCGGCCAACGAATACTGAGGAATATCAGCGTTTGCTTTTTTGAAATTGGCATGAGAATAGTTCTCGCAGCGAGCGCGATTGCGTTATTGATATAATATGACTTTGGTAAACGCTGACAATGTTAAACAGCGAAGCCCATAGAATAGATAAGTTAATGTACCCAGACTAAAGTAACTAACACAAAAAAACGAATTCGATTGAGCTGATGCTTAGAATTCAATTATTCGTTACTAAAAAAAGCAGCCCACGTATGACGCTTCACTCATGTATTAAACGCGCAGAAAAATTCGCATCAGACAATGGAATTGAAAATCCCATATTGCTCGGTCCAATGGCTGGGGCATGTCCGGTGTCATTGTCTATTGCTGTGGCAAAAGGTGGCGGCATGGGGGCGTGTGGCGCCTTGCTCATGCATCCTGAAAAAATTAAAAAATGGGCACAGGAGTTTCGCTCTATAACGGATGCGCCATTTCAAATGAACTTATGGATACCCGATGCTGAAGCACCGCTTAGTCCGGAACATGAAAAACAATTGCGCACTTATCTTAATAATTGGGGGCCAGAGGTCAGTGCAGATGCGACAAGCGATACCCTACCAAATTTTCAAGAGCAATGTGCTGCGCTCCTGGATATTGCACCCCCAGCTATTTCTTCCATCATGGGTTTGTTTGATGAAAGCTTTGTAGCGCAAATAAAAGAACGTGGCATTAAGTGGTTTGCAAATGTAAGCACGCTCGAAGAGGCTGTGATGGCTGAAGCTGCCGGTGCTGATGTGGTTGTTGCAAAAGGCTATGAAGGTGGAGGGCACTCAGGTGCTTTTAACCCTGATAACGCAACTCGCTGCGGCGTTGGCTTGCTGTCCCTGATTCCCGCCATTGCAGACTCGGTTAAATTACCGATAGTTGCAGCTGGCGGGATTGCAGATGGTCGAACAATGGCATCTACGCTGTTACTGGGTGCATCCGCTGTTCAAATAGGTACGGGTTTTTTACGTGCACCAGAATCGACTATTGCACCAGCCTGGTCTGATGCGATTGGTGTGGCAAGGCCCGAAGATACAATGATAACCAAAGCCTATTCCGGACGAGCAGGGCGCAGTATTGCAACAAAATATGCCCTGGCAATGGCGCAGGATGACACGCCAGAACCTGCCCCGTATCCCACGCAGCGTGCGCTAACACACGCTATGCGAACAGCAGCGGTAAAGGAAAATCGTTTAGAGGCTATGCAGGCTTGGGCAGGTCAAAGTGCTGGGATGGCGCAGGTTAAATCAGCGACAAAAATAACCCGGAATATATGGGCATCTGCGAAAGCATTGTGTGACAAATTAAATTAAAGCTCTTTAGTTTATTCCACTATCCCATACGCGTTGTATTGCTGAGTAAAACCTGCGTCCGATCTCTCGGGTTGCTTCTGGCCCAAAGTGTATGCATCCGGTTGAGCCGCAAGGGAAGGCTGGAGGTACCAGATCGTCGTTGTTCACCCAATCGGCATAGGGCACAAGCCCCGATATACCTCTGTGCACACTATCAACTTGTTGCTTGGCAGAATCCCAAAGAGAAAAATCACCACGATCATCCTCTCCTCTGGATTGAGTCGATGCAATAAAAGGTATTGCAGCCTGTGATCCGCGCGCAGCTTCGCCTCTTTGATCAACCCGTGCTTCTCTGCGAATACGCTCTACCATCAGTTTTAGGTTTTCCGAATACACTTCAGCGCAATCTCGGTTATTGGCATCCGTTTCGCCCTGCTGCCACAAGATACCGCGGAAGATACCGTTGGTATCTTTAAGCGTGATATTGAGTCGTGTAATTGCCCTATCCAGCAGGCCAACACCTCCGAGCGCTTCGTTGGAGGTTTGTACGGCATTCCAGGCAAAATCTGAACTGAGAACTTCTGGCCTGCAAAATCCTGAAGACTCCCATGCAGCAGGTACCAGATAGATGTCGGTTGTTGTGGCAGTCAATGCTGCTTTTGCAAACGACAAGCCTGGTCCTACAGTCGATCCGCTTTTTGTTCCAGTTTCGGGTCTTAAGCGTTCATGAAGTGGATCCCGAGCTCTGATATACCGAGATTCGCTGGCGACAGCTCTTGAATCGATAAAATCTTCAGGGCTATTAAAGAGGTTGGGGTTATTGTCGGTTACATTTAGTTGTCGTATACGCGAATTTGTATCGTCGCTTTCACCTGGCGCCGAGCGTAATGAATTGCTTCCGGTTCTGCCAACCATATTGCTTTGACCGATAAGCAAATATACGTCAGGAACATTGATCGGTTTTACATCGAGTATAAGCTCAGTAATCCTGACTTCATCACCGCTCTGTGCAATAACATTGAACCTGCGCTCATGTTGTATTTGTGGTTGAGCGTTTACTTGTAAGTGAAATGTTACGCTCGTACGCTCATCATCCCTGTCCAGCGTGCTGTCCTCAAGTGACACTAAAATATCTTGCTGGTCTGTGAGGTTGACAGGTCGAACTTTAACTTCAATATCCTGCTCCCCTTCCGGATCAACTGTGATATCGAATGTTGTTCCTTCGGAAGAACCTTCATTTAAAGCACGTCGATTGTTATCTACACCAAGGCTGAAGGTAAATACCGGTTGGGCTTGCGGCTCACTCTCTTGCATATCCTCTGGAGTAACTGAGGTGGTATCGGTGTTTGCATCAGCATTAGTATTGGCATTAGCAGCAGTATTCGTACTACTGCTTGAATCAATGTTATCGCCGGTTGAAGCCGGGGTTGGGTTTTCAGACGGAATCTCGCTTGCCTGTTCAACACCACCTGGCAATATACCTGTTGCATTACCCGTCACAATTTGCGCTATGGCATTAGAGCCTGCTTCGGTACCTGAACTGACAATGGGGCTGTTGATAGAACTGTCTTCAGAATTCGAAATAGCAACGCCACTGTTACAGGCTGAGATTGTGAATCCTATGAAAACAACGACACAGCAGGATAGTAGAGTATTGGCTTTTATCATGAATATACTTGAACGAGTCGAGCGTCCGCTTGTGCGTGTCAGTGTTGCTGAAAAATGTTTAGTTCCATTTAAAGTGCGTATCTGGCTTTACTGCAATCCAGTGGCTTTAGAACTACAGCGCAAAATCAGGGGAGCGATGACTATAGCGCACAATGTGCTCACCTATCGTGACGTAAAACCCAAACTGCATGCAGGTTGGCAGCGCAGTGCTGATTTACTCCGGTAAGATCCTTATCTTGCGACAGAAGTTCACATATTGAGATGGAATTAGCGCGTATCGGTGACGTTGAGCTGGGTTTTTTTCGATTCGATGTGCGCTTGCCCAAACTCATCAACCAGCCGAACCATTAAAAAATGTGTGCCTTTTTTTGGTGCTCTGATTGACATAAGTGTGCGTGTGCCTTCCTGAACCAATTGCCCGTTAAACCACAGCTGAGCGGTAAGACCCGATTTGCTCAGATTGGTTGGATAGGATTGCAGTTCCACCCAGACCAGACCTGCAGGGTTAACTAAGGTGGCATTGTGCTCGGGCGTTATGATCTCGACTCGCGACACCAAAGGACGTGGTCCTTTTGCTGCTGCGTTTTTCTTTTGCTTTGGTGGATCGAGCGGTATTGGCGCTTGACGTACAAGATTCCCAGCATCGAGAATGTCATCATTTTTGCCGGGTCGGTTCGCAGAGGCCGGGGAACCAGAGTGTGCTGATTCTTCATCGAACTTTTTTGCTCGCTTTTCAGCATCGTCGATAGCAGCGGAATTAACGGGTTCTCCACCATCAACCTGTTGATCGCTGAAAAAGACATTACCGTCTTTATCGACGTGCTTGTAAATAGCGGCTGGCCGGCTTTCAATAGGCCAAAGCATCAGTAATGTGCACAGCGTTACCAGGCGAACAAGACAGGCGTGGTTAGCAATACGCTGCAACATTATTGTTGATCGTAACGGGTGCATACTGGGAGTGGATGCAGGAATTGCTCCAGAAGCCTGCTACTCAGAGCATCTTAAGCCAGAAAACAGGTGGTTTTTAGCTGGGCTGAGCGTGCCTGGCATCTTACGCTTGAATTTGTTTATGACTACTGGCACCGTATCATCGAAAAGAGAAGCCAAGAGCGTTATATGGAAGCAATCAGTGTCGACCCCTCGGGTGATTTTCTTACGCTAAAAATCGTAAACAAAATTCTCAGGTTTCATGCCATCTGGCTGCGCGATAATGCCCGTGATTCCCAAACCCGTTCAACTGGCAATGGTCAGCGCTTGATAGCGCTCCGAGATATCCCCGCTGATACCACTATCGCGCACGCTGAATTACAAGGCGGATGGCTGGCGGTTGAGTTTGCCCCGGAACATAAAAAAGTGACTTTCGACCTGAGTTGGCTTGAAGCCAATGCTTACGATAATACGCTGCCGGTGAAGCGTGGCTGGCTGCCTCCAGATACTCAAATTTGGTCCTCAGAGCTAGAGCAACACGTTCCCACAGGTGACTTCCAGGCTTTGGCAAAAGGAGGCACAGCCTTAGTAGAGTGGCTGAGTCAAATTAACCGATATGGCTTTGCCAAGGTCGTCAACGGCCCTGTGGAAGAAGGTGCACTGTTTCGGGTGGTCGATCTGTTTGGTTATGTTCGGGAGACAAACTACGGGCGGTTATTTGAAGTGCGAACTGAAGTCAATCCAACCAATTTGGCTTATACAGGTGTTGGCCTTCAAGCCCATACGGATAATCCCTACAGGGATCCTGTGCCAACCGTGCAAGTGCTCTATTGCCTTGAAAGTACTGCGGCTGGTGGCGAGAATATGGTGGTTGATGGATTCGCTGCAGTAAAACGATTACAAGATGAGAACGAAACCTATTTTGATTTGCTTGCCAATCATTGCGCACGTTTTGAATACGCTGGTGAAGCCGGTGTGCATTTGACTTCGCGTCGCCCAATGATTGAGCTTGCCCCGGATGGCGAGCTGATTGCGGTTCGTTTTAACAACCGTTCAATGGCGGCAGTCACCGAAATTCCGTTCGACAAGATGGCGCTTTACTATGAAGCGTACAGGCGCCTGGGGGAAATCATTGATGATGAGGCCATGGAGGTCTCTTTTCGGCTTAACCCGGGTGAGGCTTTTATAGTAGACAACACCCGCGTATTGCATGCGCGTAAAGGCTATTCAGGTGAAGGTAATCGCTGGCTTCAAGGGTGCTATGCAGACAAAGACGGTGTTCGTTCTACTTATAAGGCCATGCAAGGTGACGTTGCGTTGGAGGCTGGGAGATGAGCGTGCAATTGGACACACTCAGTGCAGATACTATTGTTGAATTTATCGGTTCGATTTTTGATCGGCGTGGTGGAGAAGAATATCTGGGCGAAGCGGTCAATATGGGGCAGCATATGCTTCAAGGTGCCTGGATAGCTGAACAAAACAAACAATCAGAAGAAATCATCGTGGGTGCGCTATTGCATGACATCGGTCACTTCACCAGTGAGTTTGGCACCTTCACCATGGGCGATACTGAAGATCGGCATCATGAAGATGCAGGTGCAAAAGTGCTGGAGCGCTTCTTTCCAAGGGTGATTACCGATTGTGTTCGTTATCATGTGGCTGCAAAAAGGTATTTGTGTGCTGCCCGTCCTGAGTATTTTTCGCGCTTGTCGGAAGCCTCTGTTCATTCGCTAAATTTACAAGGCGGGCCCATGAATGCAGATGAAGTTAGCGCTTTTGAAGCAAACCCGAACTTTAAAAAAATTGTTGCTGTGCGTTACCTTGATGATGCTGGAAAAGATCCTGAAATGCACACACCCGATTACTGGCATTTTGCACCGATGGTGCAGCGGATGGTGGATCGGCATTGTTGTTAGTTAAAAGCGAAATTTAGGGGGATGGCTTTAAACGTGTTCTGGTTTTAGAGCCAAAAAAAAGCCCCGCTAATAAGCGAGGCTTTCTTCCAGCCAAAGATGGCTAACAACTTTTTGACTAGTGATTACACCATAAGCAGTACTTACAACGAATAGTACATATCAAACTCAACCGGATGCGTAGACATACGCAAACGAGTGACTTCTTCCATTTTAAGTTCGATATAAGCATTGATGCAATCATCAGTGAATACACCGCCTGCTGTTAAGAAGCTGCGATCTGCATCAAGACCAGCCAGTGCCTGATCTAATGAGTGAGCAACTTTCGGAATGGTTGCTTCTTCTTCAGGAGGCAGGTCGTACAGATCTTTATCCATAGCGTCTCCTGGGTGAATCTTGTTCTGAATACCGTCAAGGCCTGCCATCATCAGAGCAGCGAAGGTGAAGTATGGGTTGCCTGTTGGGTCAGGGAAACGTACTTCGATACGGCGGGCTTTCTGGCTTGAAACCCAAGGTATACGAACCGAAGCGGAACGGTTGCGAGCTGAGTAAGCCAGCATAACGGGTGCTTCAAAACCCGGGACCAAACGCTTGTAGCTATTAGTTGATGCATTAGAGAAAGCATTGATTGCGTGGGCGTGTTTGATAACACCACCAATGTAGTACAGCGCTGTTTCAGAAAGGCCACCATAAAGATCGCCAGCAAACATGTTGTCGCCACCTTTAAACAAAGATTGGTGCACGTGCATGCCACTTCCATTATCGCCAACGATTGGCTTGGGCATAAACGTCGCTGTGCGGCCATATTGGTGTGCAACGTTGTGCACAACATACTTAAGCGTTTGTACGCCATCAGCACGTTTAACCAGTGTGTCGAACTTAGTACCGATTTCACATTGGCCAGCTGTACCAACTTCGTGGTGATGGACCTCTGGCTCAACACCCATTTGTTCAAGAACCAGACACATGGTAGCTCGAAGATCGCTCAGTGAATCAACTGGAGGTACTGGAAAGTATCCACCTTTAACGCCGGGGCGATGACCAGTGTTGCCACCTTCCATTTTTTTGCCAGTGTTCCAGGCCGCCTCTTCAGAATCAATCTGGTATCCCATGCCTTTCATTTCGGTGTTCCAGCGAACATCGTCAAAGACAAAAAATTCAGGTTCAGGGCCAAAAAAGGCGATGTCGGCAATGCCGGTTTGCTGCAAATAAGCCTCAGCACGCATGGCAATAGTGCGGGGGTCGCGCTCGTAGCCTTCCATTGTGTCAGGCTCAACGATGTTGCAGCGTATGTTCAGTGTGTTTTCTTCCGCGAAAGGGTCCATCACGGCTGTATCAGTAACAGGCATCATGATCATGTCTGACGCATTAATGCCTTTCCAACCGTTGATGGAAGAGCCGTCGAACATATTGCCGTTTTCGAAAGTGTCTTCGTCAACCTGGCTGGCAGGCAGGGAGAAATGCATTTCTTTGCCGCGTGGATCTGTGAAACGGAAATCGACGAATTTCACGTCGTTGTCTTTCATGGTTTTTAAAACGTCACTGGCGGACATAGTTTTTTCCTCATTTATAGTGTTTGGTCTTAGATGGCATCGTTAGCTTGGGCCATTCTTATGCAGG
>CALHRQ010000026.1 GCA_938038175.1 uncultured Granulosicoccaceae bacterium
GAAAGCCTATTCAACCGACTCTAACATTCTGGGTGCAACACACGAAGCAAAAGATCTTGAATTTCTGGATCGTGGTATGAACATCGTTGAACCTATAATGGGTGTGAAGTACTGGGATAACTCAGTTGATATCGATGCAGAAGAAATTACTATTACATTTGATCGTGGTTGGCCAACAGCGCTAAACGGCAAGAGTTTTAAAACTGCGGTTGATCTTTTTCTGGAGGCTAATCGTGTGGGTGGCCGTCATGGCCTGGGTATGTGCGATCAAATTGAAAACCGCATCATTGAAGCGAAAAGTCGTGGTATTTACGAAGCGCCAGGCATGGCATTGTTACACATTGCCTATGAAAGATTGCTTAACGGTATTCATAACGAAGACACGATCGAAAACTATCGCAGTATGGGAAGGCGCCTGGGTGTCTTGCTTTATCAAGGTCGCTGGTTTGATCCACAAGCCATGATGTTGCGCGATACGCTTAAAAAATGGGTCGGCAATGCCGTGAGCGGTACAGTTACATTGATGCTGCGGCGTGGTGATGATTACACCATTCTCGATACGCAAAGCGACAACTTGACATACCGTCCAGAAAACCTGTCAATGGAAGTGGTTGAAGATGAGGCATTCAGCCCAGTTGATCGAATCGGCCAATTGTCATTGCGTAACCTTGATATAAAAGACTCGCGTGACAAGCTTCGCCTGTATTCGGAAATGGGTACCCTGCCTGCAGTGGACAAGGTCAAGCAATTGATTGATGATCAGTCCTGATCGCTTTTTCCTATAAATGTAAGTAACACACTGGCAACTTTACACACAGGTGTATTAATAGGTTTGTAAATGCGAACGAAAATTAGCCTGCTAACGAACACAGCAATGAACGAGGCGGCGAACATGCTACTAATCGTTCCAGTAATGGTGCTAGTGGTTCAGTGATTTTACACGACAGTGCCTGACAATCTGCACGATATAAAAAAGCTGCTTCTTGATGGTACGCCACTGATGGATGTACGCGCACCGTTAGAATTTAAGCGTGGCAGCATACCCGGTGCAGTCAATCTGCCTTTGATGGACGACAATCAACGCCATCTAGTCGGCATCGAATACAAAAAAGCCGGACAAGAAAGAGCGATCGCATTGGGTGCAAAGCTACTGCCAGATGCAAGTCGTGCAACATTGCTGTTGCAATGGCAGGCGTTTGCCTCCGCTCATCCCGGTGGAGCACTTTATTGTTTTCGTGGTGGTTTACGCTCGCTCATAGTGCAAGAGTGGCTAAGTGATGCTGGCATGGAATATCCGCTGGTTGTCGGTGGTTACAAGGCTATGCGAACACATTTGATCGAGCAGCTGGAGCGATGTCTTAAGCACATTCCACTGGTCTTGATTGGTGGTCGCACGGGCAGTGGTAAAACCACTTTGCTACATCGACTTAAAAGACATGTCGATCTCGAAGGGCTTGCGAATCATCGTGGTTCGAGTTTTGGTAAACTTGAAATTCCACAACCATCCAATATTGATTTTGAACATGCGGTGACACTGTCGCTTATGCGTTTAAAACAGCAATCCAATGATAGGGTGTTCATGGAAGACGAAGCGCGCATGATAGGCTCGGCTTGTTTGCCACAGACGTTAAGAGAGAGCATGCTGTCAGCACCTGTGGTGGTATTGGATGTGCCCGTACCTGTTCGTGTGCGGGCATCGTTGCACGATTACGTAACAGACTTATTAGCACGATATCAGGCGCGCGATGGTCTTGAGCAAGGCTTCGAAGCCTACGCCGAGCATCATAGACAAAGCCTTTCCAGAGTGCAGAAACGCTTGGGTGGCAAGCTTTATATAGAAGCCTGCCATTTGCTTGAGGACGCTCTTAAGCAGCATAAGGCTACAGCTAATGTCAGCACATATGAGCCATTTATCGAATTATTGCTAACGCGATATTATGACCCTATGTATGACTATCAAACGCAAAAGAAGCAGCACCGCGTTGTTTTTAGCGGTGATGCAGATGAGATTTTTGCCTGGGCAGAGGCTAACCATGCCTGATTCTATTCAGCAAGCTTTGCCGTGCTTAAGCTGCTCTTATATGAACTTTATCAAAAGGCTCTCGTATGATTAAACCGGTGCCGATGGTGCGTGATGTTGTGCTGGTAGGCGGTGGTCACAGCCACGTCTTATTTATTCGGAAATGGGCGATGCAGCCCTTGCCTGGTGTGCGCCTGACGTTGCTTTCTCAACAAGTACTGACACCATACTCAGGTATGTTACCTGGGCTTATCGCTGGCCACTATACTTTTAATGAATCGCACATCGATCTCGCTCGTTTTTGTCAATGGGCCGGGGTACGCTTTATTGTTGAAACGGTGTCGGGTATCAATCTGGAAAAACAACTTGTAGAGCTGGAAGCTGATCGTCCTTCGATCGGCTATGATGTGCTTTCTCTCGATACAGGCTCCACACCGTCGCTTGATATACAAGGAGCGGCTAAACACAGTGTGCCGGTTAAACCTGTTTGGTCGTTTTACGAACGTTGGTTGCAAATTCAGCAGCGTGTGCATCAGCGCACCGAGGTGGCTTCGGCTGAAAGCGGGAACAGAGCTGTTCAGGATGCAGATGCTGCGAACTCGACAGCGAAGATCAGTGATTCTATAGCTCCAAATGTTGCAGCTCAGAATGCAGTTGTTCAGGATCAATTGCCCTATCGGCTAGGGGTTGTTGGTTCTGGGGCTGGCGGCTTTGAACTTGTAATGGCGCTTAATCATGCCTTGCGCCACACAAATCTCACACAAGACTCAACACATGCACAAGACAGTGTTGATAAAAAAGCCGCACCTTCCAAGCCAGCATCAAATAAAAACAACATTAGCTTGCATTGGTTTGTACGTAGTGAACAAGCCCTTAAAGGACGGCCGGAAAAAGTATCTGAAGAAGCCTTCAAAGCTGCCAGCAAATGGGGTGTGCGAGTGCATACTTTGTTCAATGTTGTTGATGTAAGAGCAAAATCTGTTGTTGCAGAAGATGGGCGCGTTGTGGAACTTGATGATGTGTTGTGGTGTACGGCGGCTACAGCACCTGAGTGGCCAAAAGTTGCCGGTCTTTCTGTCGACAAAAATGGCTTTGTGCAAACCAATGCCTATTTGCAAAGCACTTCTCATCCAAACGTATTCGCCACCGGAGATATCGGTACCCAACTTGATACTCCCAGTAGTAAGGCTGGTGTATTTGCAGTCAGACAAGCACCTTATCTTTTTAAAAATATACGGCGTCTGTTACTCGAAAAGCCATTAAAACCTTATGTACCACAACGGGATTTTTTATCGTTAATGGCAACAGGGGGCAAGCACGCAATTGCCTCGCGATCCGGCTTTACCTGGACGGGTGCCTGGGTATGGCATTTAAAAAATCATATTGATCAAAAATTTATGCGTCAGTTTAGCGATCTGCCACCAATGAGCTTAACTGCTGCAAGAGCTGCCCAGGCATTTGAGCTGCCAGCAGCACTTGCGAAGAACACCTCATTGAGCGTCGGGCAGTCAGCTTCGACACAAATGCAATGCAGTGGTTGTGGCGCGAAAGTGGGTGCAAACGTACTGCAGTCGGTACTAAAAAAAGTACAACCGCCGTCGTCACCTGATGTCTTGATTGGTGTTGCACAAGCACAAGATACAGCCGTGTTGAATGCAACTGGACATCAGCTGGTGCAGTCGGTTGATCAAATCAGTGCGGTTTGCTCTGATCCCTATATATTTGGTCGTATTGCAGCCTTGCATGCTTTGAGTGATGTGTTTACTGAACGCGTAAAAATGCATTCTGCGCAAGCTTTGGTTAACTTGCCATTGGCGGATGATGCACTTATTGAACGCGATTTGCATGCGCTTATGGCCGGGGCTGTCAGCGCTCTTCAGGAAGAGCGGTGTTTGTTAGTCGGTGGGCACAGCGCTACTGCGCCCGAATTGCAAATGGGTTTTGTCGTCAATGCATTTACTGATGTATACAGCGAGACTAATCAGAATAATACGCAGTGCTTCGAAGGTGACGCAATTATCCTTACACAGGGATTAGGGGTCGGGATTTTACTTGCTGGCTTTATGCAGCAAAAAGCAAAAGGTGTAGATGTTTATGCAGCGCTGCAACATATGCAAACCAGTAATGGACCTGCCGCGCGTTTATTGTTTTCTCATGGTGCAAGCCTGATGACCGACATTACGGGCTTTGGGTTGCTCGGCCATCTGGTGTCCTTGTTAAATAGAGCAGGTTTTGGTGCACAAATAAATCACCAGGACATTCCCGTTTTATCCGGCGCTGATACATTAGCCAATGAAGGAATTGAGAGCACTTTGCTTGCGCATAATCAACATGTTCTAAGCCAATGGCAGGTTACAGATAAAGCTGATGCCGCCTGGCTTAATTTATTATGCGATCCACAAACCGGGGGTGGTATTTTATCAATCGTTCCAAGGGATGAAGCCAGTCATACCGTTACTGAACTGAATAAAATAGGTTACGTGCAAGCTTGTTGTATTGGTCAACTCACTCGATTGGGAAAAATGGAGCTACTTTAGCTCTGATCTTGTTTTGCCATAAAATCTGTGCAACAGCGACGCCGCTTAAATACTCAAAAATACAGCCAAGCTGAGATTGATGCGCTAGTGCGCAAACCAGACTGGCAACTGTTGCTGGACGCGGCTCCCTCTATCCGTTAGCCTAAGGCGTGCTTGATGCTGACTACTATCTGGATAATTTTCGCGACCTCGTCAATTTCGTTGGTCTTCAGTATGGTTTTTTGCTCAATGCAGAGGAACGTCAGTGGTTAAGCACGTTTAATAATGCATCAACTGATGCACAGCGCCTCTATGTAAGGCTCCTAAACCGTCGCGCGGATGTTTTCCGGCTCAGTAAACTCAACTACCCTGAAATTCCATCGATTCAGAGTGCTGCTGCGGAACTTGATGCCTGTGGACTAGGCATCACCGAATCGCCCACAGACTTGCATCAGTTAGTAGCTCTGTTCACTAAACCTGAGTTACTGCGTCTGCTAAAGCTTGATAATTTGAAGCAGGCGAAGCGTCAGGACATTATTTCGTATCTGGAATTGCAAGCTGCTGATGTCATTGTAAAACACCTACAATCCGCAGACACCATCTTCACATTGCAACAACGGGATATTTATAAAACTTTTTGCATCTGTTTTTTTGGCAATGGCTACCAGGACCCTTCGGAGTTTGTCTTGAGGGATCTTGGGCTAACTCGTTACGAACCCTATGTGATTGATGATAAGTCTCGTGTTTTTCATTCTCGAGAGCAGCTTGATGCACATCTGCATTGCAACCGTTGTAGAGAATTGGCAGAGCAGATCGATATGACCGATGCCAACGCAATTGTTGAACTTGAACAAATACTGCCAACAGCGCTACATCTTGATGCGCATCTGAGCAGGCGTGTACAGAGGCTCAGAAACACGTTAGCGCGCCAGCTTGAACGATTGCAGCAGACAGATGCAGCATTGGCTATGTATATGCGTTCCGATCGGCCACCCAGTCGGGAAAGACAAGCAAGAATACTGTTTGCAAATGAACGCTTTGATGCAGCTTGGCGATTGTGTACCGAGCTGCATCGCGCTCCTTTTTCAGAAGAGGAACTAGCATTTGCACGACAAATGCTACCGAAAATTGCCGTTAAACTTAACAAACGCTGGAACAAACCTCGAGCCTTTCGGCCCGCAACAAGTAAATTGACGATCACCCAAACGCAGCAAGGTGTAGAGCATTCAGCTCGTGTTTTTTATGAGCAATTTGGTGAGTGTTTTAATGTTGAGAATAGCCTTGTGACAGGCGTTCTAGGATTGTTCATATGGGATATCATTTTTCTGCCAGTAGCTGGTGTGTTTTTTAATCCTTTTCAGTATGCACCTGCTGATTTTTATGAAAAAGATTTTTACCTTCGGCGCCAGGCTCAATTGCAAGAAAGATTTAAAGAGCTTGATGATCCATTGCGTTTTTCTGCCAGAGTCTGGTCTCACTACGAGTCACGCCAGGGTATTGCTAATCCATTGGTAAATTGGCAAATTGTGACTGAACCTTTGCTGTCCAAAGCACTGATGAGAATTCCTGCGGCGCATTTTCGAGTGCTGTTTGATCGTATCCTGGCAGATTTGCGAAACAACAGCACAGGGCTGCCAGATCTAGTTCTGTTTCCTGCAAAGGGCGCATATGAATTTCTGGAGATAAAAGGGCCAGGTGATGCCTTGCAGAAAAATCAGCGATGCTGGATGGAATATTTTTTTGAGCACCGAATACCCTGTCGTGTTGTGCATGTGAAATGGTCTGCTCAGCCGCAGGAACCGCAAGAACTTCAAGAACTGCAAGAACTGCAAGAACTGCAAAAGCAACAAGGGGCCCAGCCGGGACCGAGATCAAAGCCCGACAATGAAGACCGTTAAAGTGTCCGTTACCGCACTCGCTGACTTTGCTTGTCGGGTTGGCGATCTTGAATTGTCCGGTCCCATCGGCCCAAGCGCTCGAGAGGGTATCAAAGCACACCAGCGAATTCAAAAATCACGGCCCGAACAAACAGAAGTCAGGATCTTCACCAAATATACACTTGATGACACCGAAATTCAGCTCAGTGGGCGTATAGATCTTTTAGACAGCGCTCAGCATCGTTTAAGTGAAATAAAAACAACTTTGGTACCAGCCCATCGTGTGACGCAATCACAACAAGCTTTGCATTGGGCGCAACTTATGTTGTATGCATTTTGTTATTGGCATGAGAGGCGTTTGCAAAATGAGCTCGAGCCGCAATTCAAAACCATACTTCTTGAACTTCTTTACGTCAATATCAGAGCCTCTGATGAGACAAGCCTGAAACGTGATGTTAGCTTTACAGAACTTAAACAGTTTGCTGAAGAGGCATTTAGTCGGTACGTTCGTTGGCAAAAAATAATTGATAAGTGGTATGCGGACACCGTCAACAGCGCTGCAGCTCTGGTGTTCCCACATACAGAGTTCAGGTCGGGTCAACGCGATATGGCTGCAGCCATATTTCGAACTGTGCGGGATTCCGGTAGCTTGCTTTGCGAAGCACCCACAGGTACAGGAAAAACAATCAGTAGTTTGTTTCCTGTGGTGAAGTCTATTGCCGATAAAAGTGTTACCAGGGCAGTTTACTTAACCGCTAAAACATCGGGCAGGGCATCGGCCATGCATGCTTTGAAACTGCTGGAAGATAAAGGACTGAAAACCACAGCAGTTGTTATACGCTCCAAGCAGTTAACTTGTTTTTGCTCCAATGGCCGATGTCAGCGCGATGACCGTGGTGTTTGCCCCATGACACTGGGTTTTTTTGATCGTTTGCCGGATGCGCGTGAAGAAGCTTTGGAAATGGGCATTGTGGATGGCGATCGGATCGATGCCATTGCCTGGGCGCATCAACTTTGTCCGTTCGAGTTTGCACTGCAACTTTTGCCATGGGTTACATTCGTGGTTTGTGATTTTAATTATGTGTTTGATCCGTTGGTGCGTCTGGGCCGTTTTGCTGAGTCGCGGCGTGATACGGCATTGTTGGTGGATGAGATTCACAATTTAGTGGATCGTGCGCGTGAAATGCATTCTGCCCGTTTATATCGCTCCGACATGCTAGCCGCTGCCAGTGAATTTAAATCATCATATCCAGCGCTTTCTCTTTTGTGTGAAAGAGTTGCACGCCAGTTGCTGGCAATCAGTAAGGGACTAGACAAGGGTCTGGATGTAGAAGTATTGCATGACGTGCCATCAAAGTTGAAACAGGCCGCATACGAACTCATGCAAGGGCTGTTAAATGCAAGCGATCAGGGTGTGCCGCCAAATGAGACAGGTAGCGAACTTTTTAAAACTGTTTGTCGGTTTGTGGTTATTTCAGAATTGTATTCTGATGATCACAGAACACTGGTAGAAAGACATAAAAGGCAGACTACTAAAGAGGTGGTACTTCAGCTTAAATGTCTTAATGCAACACCTTATCTTGCTCCACAGTATCGTATCTTCCATTCTACAGTTGGTTATTCCGCAACCTTGCGGCCAGTCGCGTTTTATCGTGACACGCTTGGTTTTCCGGAGCACACACAGCAATTGATTTTGCAATCGCCATTTGATCCTCGCAAGGTACAACACTCTCTTGTCACTTATATCAATACACGTTATCGGTTAAGACAAGCTTCGGTCAATCAGATAGTTGAATTGCTCAACAGTATGATCTCGTGCAAACGCGGAAACTATATGATCTTTTTCCCTTCGTATTCATACATGGAAGAGGTGCATATGGCTTTTTTAAAGCAAAAGATTGATGTTGAGGTGTGGTGTCAGTCCAGACAGTCTTCTATACAGGAAAGGGAAGCGCTACTAAAAAGGTTAGCCACTCCCGGGCACCGTTTGGGATTTGCTATTTTAGGTGGTGTGTATGGTGAAGGGGTTGACTACGTTGGCGACTTGCTGATTGGCTTGGTTCTTATTGGTACTGGCTTGCCTGGAAACGTAGTGGAGCAGGATCTAATCGCTGAGGTGTATCAGAAAAAGGGACTCGATGGCTATGATTACGCCTATCGCTACCCTGGTTTTTCTCGAGTGCTTCAAACTGCTGGACGCTTAATCAGAAGCGCGAATGACTCGGGCGTTATCATCATGGTCGATGATCGTTTTGTGCAACCGTTCTATCGAGATTTATTTCCCAAGCATTGGCATGTGGATATGGCTAATTCCGCGCAGGTTCTGGATCTGCATTTACAGAAATTTTGGTCAGAATATAAAAATGAAAGTTAAAAAAAAGCCCGACTTCTTATAGAGAAGCTCGGGCTTTGACATCAAACAACTTGGTCTTCGAAGCTTAGCTTTTGCGTCGACGAGCAGGGCTCTTGCGTGCAGCAGTCTTACGAACTGGCTTCTTTGCAACAGCCTTCTTCTTGGCAGGCTTGCGCTTAGCAGCAGTTTTACGAACTGGCTTCTTGGCAACAGCCTTCTTCTTGGCAGGCTTGCGCTTAGCAGCAGTCTTACGAACTGGCTTCTTGGCAACAGCCTTCTTCTTGGCAGGCTTACGCTTAGCAGCAGTTTTACGAACTGGCTTCTTTGCAACAGCCTTCTTCTTGGCAGGCTTACGCTTAGCAGCAGTCTTACGAACTGGCTTCTTGGCAACAGCCTTCTTCTTGGCAGGCTTACGCTTAGCAGCAGTCTTACGAACTGGCTTCTTGGCAACAGCCTTCTTCTTGGCAGGCTTGCGCTTAGCAGCAGTCTTACGAACTGGCTTCTTGGCAACAGCCTTCTTCTTGGCAGGCTTGCGCTTAGCAGCAGTTTTAGAAACTGGCTTCTTGGCAACAGCCTTCTTCTTGGCAGGCTTACGCTTAGCAGCAGTCTTACGAACTGGCTTCTTGGCGACGGCCTTTTTCTTGCTGGCGACCTTCTTTTTAGCTGGTTTTCGCTTTACGCTGGCCTTTCCAGCAGCGGACTTTTTTCCAGCTACCTTCCTGGCTGTGACCTTCCGGGTCACTTTCTTTTTTGTTCCTGTCGATTTCACGAATTGTTCCTCAATTTTCATTCTAAAGTGGGCTCACTTCCTGCAAATAGCGTACACATTCAGCAAAACTGAAGAGAAAAATAAGAAAAACAGCTATTTTTTTAGTTAAATTATCAGATTAAGCTGTTATTTTTGTATTAGCAAAGCAGTTCCGTTTGTTTTTTTAATAAAATTGAATAGAAAATCTTCAAATAACCTAATGCGTATAAATTATTGCGTGTGAATATACGTTGCTGTTGTACGGACTTTAGTTTTTACTGCGCTGAGAGTTATTAAATCGTGGGCCTACAATTTTTCTAACTGTTACCGACTGTTTTAAAGAGCAGTCTTTGGTCGCTGCCTTTAGCGCCTAAAGTGATCGTTTTTTGATTATTTGCTTGATTTTCCATATTTTTTACTATTCCTAATCTTCCAGCATAAAATCCATCACACTGCTCGGTATCTATTCAAGTACTTCATCTACTGCCGCGCATTGTCCCAATATTCGCATCCAGTATTCAAAAAAATAATTTGTGTCGACTTTCGGGTAGCAAAAATACCGATGATGAACCAAGGCTTCGCGGGATGCTGAGCAGCTCGGGCTGGGTAATCTTGGGTTGTTCACGGCATTGTTCGTGATGGAGAGGTTGTTGGCAGAATTCAGATTTTTATTTGTTATGGGATGAGGTCCTTTTAAATTTCAATCTTCCAGTCATCCAAAATATAAAGTAGGCCGTAAAGAAAAAGATCCACATACACATATTTGATTGCAATTTAAATTATCAGTGATACATTTGTTGATACGGATAAATGGTGTCACAAGTGCAGGAGGTACTTCTACCCCAAACTATAAATCA
>CALHRQ010000027.1 GCA_938038175.1 uncultured Granulosicoccaceae bacterium
ATCGCATCGACAACCTGATCAAGATCATCTGTAGTGCAGATATACCCCGGGCTTAGACAGATCGTGTTATTCAAACCGTCAAGGCTACGATTAGTGCGGCCAATAATCACGCCCTGCTCCATACAGTCAGCAGCGACAGCAGCGAGCATGCTTTCAGGTGCGGGCTCTTTAGTTACGCGATCCATTACAAGTTCTGCACCGCAGAATAATCCTTTACCGCGCACATCACCAATAACCTTGTACTTGTTCTGCAAACCTCGAAGCTTCTCAAGCAGATATTCGCCCATCTCATTCACGTTATCAAGCAGGTTCTCTTCTTCAATGATGCGCAAATTTTCGAGCGCTGCTGCAGGGCCGGCAGCGCAGCCACCAAAGGTACTGATATCGCGAAAATACCCCATTGGATCATCACTGTCTTTAAATTGATTGAACACATCTTCTGTGGTCACTGTGCAGGAGATAGCGGCATAACCACTCGCAACACCTTTAGCCATAGTTACAATGTCTGGCTTAACGTCGTAGTGCTGATAACCAAACCATTTTCCAGTGCGCCCAACACCGCAAACCACTTCATCAATGTGCAGAAGTACGCCGTACTTCTTGCAGATTTCCTGCACTGTTTCAAAGTACCCTTCTGGGGGAGTAATAACGCCACCACCTGCTGTGATTGGTTCGAGCACAATAGAACCAACCGTGTCCGGGTCTTCCTTTAAAATAACTTTTTCAATTTCACGCGCTGCTTTTACGCCGTAATCGGTTTCATCATCGTACTGACAACGATATTGACAGCAATGAGGAACTTCGACAAAGCCGGGAGTATAGGGTCCATATTGCGCTTTACGCTCAATCTGCCCTGACGAACTCAAAGCGGTAATGGTAGTGCCGTGATAGTCACGATCACGATACAAAATTTTGTGCTTCTTACCACCATTTTTGGCCGCGATCTGACGAACAATTTTGTAGCCCTTCTCATTGGCTTCTGAGCCAGAGTTAGAGTAATAAACCCGGCTCATCCCTGGCATTTTTGAGATCAGCTTTTCCGCAAACTGAATGCCCGGAATGTTACCCGCAGAGCCGGCGAAGTAGCACATCTCGACAAGCTGATCACGTACTGCATTTGCAATACTTTCTCTGCCATAACCAACATTGACTGTCCAGACAGCACCCGATACTGCATCAAGGTGTTCCTTACCTTTAGCATCCCATACTCGAAGACCCTTACCTTTAACAATGACCAGTGGGTCTTTTTCTTCCAATGGCTTGTGTGCTGTCAGGTGGTGCCAGATGTGGTTTCGGTCATGCTCAACCAACTCACGGATATCTAGCTCTGAAGTAGCTGTGTTCATGATCTCTTCTCCAATCTGTTAGGTAGAGTGCCGGATCACCGGTACAATACACCTTGATACGATACAAGACCAAACTATGGGGGAGAAGTATCCCCAGCTAGTAGCGCCAGCAAATAATCAGCGTTGATACCAGTATGACTGCAAAAACACCCTTGCAAACCATTGGATCTGGTCTAAACCGGCCAGAATGCGTAATTACTCATATAAGTGGCCTGTTGTTTACGGCCGATTGGACCGGAAATGGTGGTGTCACTATTATTCAGCCCCGTGGGTGCTGTCACAAAGTGCTTAACCAATCAACTTCTCAAAAAATTCGACCAAATGGGATTGTGCTGGAAGCCGGAGGAACGTTTTTGATTGCCCACCTTGGCGATCATGATGGCGGCATTTTTCGTCTGAATGCCAAAGGAGAGATACTGCCAGTCGTTTTAACAGCCAACGGCCACCCTCTCCCACCAACCAATTTTGTGACCAAAGACGAACTCGGTAGAATCTGGATTACGGTAAGTACCAGAGTGCAACCACGTGATAAAGACTACCGATCCAGTGCTTGTACAGGCTTTATCGCAGTGGCAGAACCGGGATGCAATGATGCGCGCATTGTGGCAGATAAGCTTGGTTACACCAACGAATGTGCAGTGGATTTGCAGCGTGGCCAGCTAGCTGTAAATGAAACCTTCAAACAACAAACTACAGTGTTTGATCTGAAAGACGATGCAAGCCTGCAACAGCCGAGAATTATTGCCCACTATACGGCCGGCACCTTCCCTGATGGTCTGGCACTTGATAGCCAAGGCAACTATTGGATCACCAGCATTATCAGTAATCGCATTATCAAGGTTTCACCAGATGGGCAGCAGACACTGATGTTTGAAGACGCAGACAGGCAGTTTGTCGACAGAGCCCATGAAGCTTATACAGGCAATGCGTTAAATAAAAAACATTTGAATTCAGCAGGCAATACCCACTGCCGTAATTTAACCTGCCTGGCTTTTTCCGGAACCAACACAACATCGGCTTATCTTGGAAACCTTCTGGATGACAAGCTTTACCTGTTTGAAACGGATGTGTGCGGTGCCGACCTGCCACATCACACTGTAGATCTGGGGCCGCTTGCGCAATATCTTTAGTTATGACAGTAAAGAGGCTTATGAGCATAAGAGCCTTAAACGCAGAAAATAAAACAATAACAACCGTATTTTTTAATCTGTGTCCCATTCAGAAAAATAACTAAAAAGGATCTGACCAAAATGAACCAACCCACGCCTTACACTATCGCTGTATTCCCTGGTGATGGCATTGGCCCTGAAGTCATGCAACCTTGCCTCGATATCATACATACAGCCTGTGAATTGGCAGGTGCTGCTGGTGTTAAAACAGACCATGTAGAAGCGGGTGCAGTGACCTATCAACAAACCGGCAGCGCTCTTCCCGACAGCGCCTTGGCAACTGCAAAACAGGCCGATGCTATTTTACTCGCTGCTATGGGCGATCCGGCTATTCGTTACCCCGATGGCACCGAAATAACACCTCAGCTAAACTTGCGCTTTGAACTTGGACTATTCGCCGGAATCCGTCCCGTGCGTTCGATTCCCGGTGTAAAGGGACCTTTAAGAGACCCACGAGCAGATGCGCTTGATATTGTCCTGGTTAGAGAATCTATCGAAGGCCTTTTTGCACCAGAGGCCAAAGGCGAGCAATTTGAAGACAGTAGCGCGACCGAAACACTGCTGATTACCCGAGACGTTTCCGAACGCTTATTTTCAAAGGCGTTTCAATTAAATGCCGCTCGACAAAAAGCTGGGCGCGGCAGAAACCGAGTCACTTGCGTGGATAAAGCCAATGTTTTTGCAGCATTTGCTTTTTTTAGAAAAATATTCGACGAGGTTGCCGCAAGTCATACAACGGCTCAAACCGATTACGCCTATGTGGATGCGACCGCCTTGAAGCTTATGACACACCCCTGGGAATTTGATGTCATGGTGACTGAAAACATGTTTGGCGATATTTTGTCTGATCAAGCTGCAGCACTGGTAGGCGGAATGGGCTATGCACCTTCGGCCGACATTGGCGATGAGCATGCTGTTTTCCAGCCTTGTCACGGCAGTGCACCCGATATTGTCGGCCAGGGTCTGGCCAATCCAACGGCGATGATTCTCTCTGGTGCGATGATGCTCGACTGGCTGGGCGAAAAACATGCTGATGCAGCAGCAAAGAACGCAGGACAACTGATTGTTCAGGCTGTGGATAATGCATTTGCTCCGGGTAAACTTAAGACGTGCGAGCTGGGAGGGCAAAGTGGATTGGATGATGTTGGCAAAGCGATAAAAAAGGCGCTGACCGAGCTCAAGATTTAACACAGTTATAAACAATAGTATTAGTTTATGCAGACATCATCTCCGCTTAGAGTCGCCATTGTTGGCACAGGTTATTTCAGCCATTACCATTGCCATGCCTGGCAGCGTATTAACAATACCCAGCTAATGGGTGTGCATTCTCTGGATAAACTTCAGGCGCAGCAATTAGCATCCCGCTATAACATTGCGCATGTGTACGATTCGCTGCCCGCGTTGCTTGAGAGCGGTAATGTCGATTTGATCGATATAGTGACACCACCCGCGGCGCATGCCCAAATTTTAAAAGCCTGTGCCAATAAAGGTATTAATGCAGTTTGCCAAAAACCTTTTTGTGCAGACTTGAAGGAAGCAACCGACACGGTCGATTACTGTAAGGCAAAAGGCATAACGGTTGTCGTACATGAAAATTTCCGCTTTCAACCCTGGTATCGTTGCATTCATAAAATTTTGCAATCGAACCAACTCGGCGCCTTGTATGAAATCTCATTCAATTTAAGACCAGGAGATGGGCAAGGTGATGATGCCTATTTGAGTAGACAGCCGTACTTTCAAACGCAAGAGAAATTTTTAATACAAGAAACCGGCATCCACTTTGTCGATGTATTTCGATTTCTAATGGGTGATATCAGCGGCTTGTTTGCAAGACTGATTCGCTTAAATCCCGCCATCGTGGGTGAGGATGCCGGTGTCGTCATGCTCGAATTCAAATCTGGTGCGCGTGGCGTACTTAATGCCAACCGCTTGAGCGATCATGAGGCAATTGACTGCAGACTTACTATGGGTGACATGCGCATAGAAGGAGAAAAAGCTTGCTTGTACTTAAACGGCAATGGTGTCATCACATTACGCAAGCATGGCTCACAAACTTCAAGCAATATCGCTTACGACTGGCAAGCCATAGATTTCGGAGGGGATTGTGTTAAGAACTGCAATGAGCATATCGCCAGACATTTTTTATACGGCGAACCACTTGAAAACAGTGCAGCGGATTATTTGATTAACCGCCGAATAGAAAGTGCTATTTATGCTTCTTCCGCCGGAGGAAACTGGGTAGATTTGCCTGACTATTGAGGCAAACCTACTAAGGAATTAACGTTTCTGACAAATCACTAATCAAGCGGTACGCCAGCACGTGCTGCAAAATAAACTGCCTCTGTTCTGTTTCGTGCACCGAGGGTTCTGAAGATTGCAGAAAGATGTGCCTTCACAGTATTTTCTGATATGTGCAAATGGGCAGAAATTGTCTTATTTGGTTTACCCTGTAACAAGAACCGCAAAACCTCGCGTTGACGATCTGACAATGTTTCCAGAATTTCCGATTCTGAACCAAGTTTTGTGCTCTGCATTGTAGAAACCTCTGTTGATGTCACCTCGCGTGGTAGAAAAACCCCACCCGCTAGTATAAGCTTGATTGCCGCGAGTAATTCTTGCTGGGATGCGCATTTGGTTATAAAGCCCATAGCGCCGTC
>CALHRQ010000028.1 GCA_938038175.1 uncultured Granulosicoccaceae bacterium
AGATTTTTTAAATAAGCAAATGAACTCATGCCTGAACCAAAATCATCCAATGCAATCTTACACCCGGTGTCTCGGACTATTTCCATAAATTCGACCGCGCTAACAAGGTTTGATACGGCAGCGGTCTCGGTCATTTCGAAACAAAGAGAGGATGTGGGTACCTGACTATTGGATAGTTCATCCAGTAAAAACTGCCTGAATTTTACGTCGCTGACAGAATTGCCTGATAAATTGATGGCACAAACGGGCACGTCGTTTTCTTCCTGAAGCTGCATTTCCATCCAGCGTAAAGTATTGCTTATAACCCAACGATCAATTTCAGGCATGATCGCATAACGTTCAGCGGCGGGAAGAAATGCACCGGGTGGAATGATATCGCCATTGTCGTCTTCCATGCGAACCAGAACTTCCACATGCGAGGTTAATGTTTGAGACTGCGTGGTTGGCTCAATGAGCTGACCGAACAACCTGAATTTCGAATTTTCCAGTGCGTCGTGAATTTTGGGTACCCAGCTCATCTCACCACGGCGCTGACTAAGCTCGTTATCATTTTCGGTATACACGTGTACGCGGTTACGTCCGGCATCCTTGGCGGCATAGCATGCTTCATCAGCTGCCGACATTATTCTTTCCGGGTTTTCGCCCGTCTCCGATATGCAAACAATGCCGATACTGGCGGCCACAACAAAAGATCGACTCTGGTTGATGTAACGATACGTTTGTATTGTGGTGCGCAGTTCCTCCGCCAGTTGTATTCCTCTGTCAAGACTGGTTGCGCTTAGTAACACAGCGAATTCGTCACCGCCTAACCTGGCAAACATAATGTCCGGTTGGAATAATGCAGATAAGATAGAGGACAGTTGCTTTAAAAGCTCATCTCCGGCTGCATGCCCGCAAGTGTCGTTGACCACCTTAAACTGATCGAGATCGAAATAGATTAGGATATCGTGCGGACTGCTTTGGGTTCGCTGTTCCAATAATTCTCGTAACTGAGATTCAAAGGCTTGTCGATTATGCAGGTTTGTCAGCGAGTCGTGGCTTGCCTGGTACGAGAGTTCATTTGTCATCGTTTGTGAATGCTGCATAGCGGTACCAAGATCATTCACCGCATATGCAAGCATCGACATCTCTCGCGAGCTGTTTATTTCCAGGCTGTCGCCATGCTGTCCAATAGAAAGTGCTCTTAATTTTGTTGATAGCTGATTGACGGGTGTTGCCACAAGAATGTGTAGCAGTATCAAGCTCAGAATTGTCAGACCAAGCAGAGAAAACACTAAAATTTGCCTGCTATCAACTATATAGTGATCAATTGCTGCGGCAACCCCTGCCGTATCCCATTGCACCAGTACCTTGCCAAATAGCTCGCCTCCGTATTCAATAGCCTCTTCATAGACAGGTGTTGATGATATTTTTCCGTAGTCAGGGCGATACCATTGCGCTATAGATTGATCGGTCTCGTTGGTGATCAGAATAGAGCTTAGGTAAGGGTCCAGTGTGGCAGTTTCCTTTACCAGGGTATCGAGAAATGCACTGTCTTCAATGATGACTGACTCTAGTGCTCCAGCAGAAATCAGTTTCAGTACAAGATAACTTTGTTTCTCGAGTTCCTTTGTGAGGTGATGCTCGCGATGCTGCCTGTCCAGTTGCATTGCCGTTAACATTACCGCGACCATGGCGCAGAGCAGGGCGGTACATATTTTTAACCACAGTGGCCATGGTTTCCGAATTAAGTGCTTGAGTTTCAAAATGGCTCAATCAACGTCTGTAGTTGCGGTGTTCAGCGGAATTTTTTTGTAGAAGAAATCATCATTCCTATTAATCGCATTACGTATGCCTACAAAATCCTTGTCAAAACCAGGTACAAATCGCTTCTGACCCAGAGCCTTGAATGCCTGGGGGGCGTCCAGTTCAAACATAACGGTACGCAAGGCCTGAAATATTTCCTCTTGCATACCAGCGCGTGCTATCCAGGGTTTGTTGACATTATCGAATGTCGCAAGCGCTCTTAGTGGAAGCCCTTTAGCTTTAAGTTTTTTGAATGTGCTTTGCTTGAGTGCACCAGCATCAAAGCTACCCTGGGCTACAGCGTGGCCAACACGGTCATGGCGATCAAGGTAATTAAAATTTGACAGATCCTGGCTACCTATTCCATGTTTGAAAAGGTACGCTTGCGACAGATAGCGACCGATGGTGGAGGCTCTGTTTCCGAAGGCAAAGCGGGTCCCCCTCAGGTCGCACATGCTGGTGTATGGGCTGGATTCTTTTACCGCAATAACGCCTTGGGTTGTCTTCGTGTTGTTCTTACTGTCAAGCGCCAGAATACGAAGCTCAGGGTTCTGCTCTTTCGCACTCAAGTAAGATGCGGGGCCAAAACGGGAAAAATCGACATCACCGTTAACCAGTGCCGCCACTCCGCTCTCATAGCTACCCGAAATCTGCAATTTGATATCGACTGGTTTTCCGAGTTTTACACTGAGATCTTTTTCGATAGCGCTCAGTATTGGGCGAAAGGTCTTGACCAGCACAGTAGGTTTGTCGGTTGTGTACAAACCGAAGGTCAGTCTAATTTTTTCTTGCTCTGTGCTTTGTGCCAGAGATGGATGTAAGCAAAGAAGTAAAACAGACACAGCCAGAATTGCGCGGTGCTTCGTTCTGAACATGATCGATGTAAGCTCTGTATACATTCTAAACCTCTTG
>CALHRQ010000029.1 GCA_938038175.1 uncultured Granulosicoccaceae bacterium
CAATCATGAACGGCTGATGGGTACGATTGGCTATGCGCCTCCAGCTGAGTACGAAAACCTTTACAACCTATCCGAGCTTCAGCATAACGCTGCTGCATAACGATAGAGAACAGTCTCCGATGAAACCGGGGCTATTCACATGTAAAAGCCTATAGCAAATAATGACAGTCAATTTAAATAGTTGATATCGCGCTACGACAGTATGGTTCGGTGATAACACAGTGACATTCGCTTGCTAATGACACTTATTTTACCGTTACCTTTTTATAGCGAACCACTGTTCACTGACCAAAACGTTTCGCATCAATGAGATACTCTCTCTCAGCCTCAGTATCTTCTCTTTCCAGAACGGCATTTCTATGCGGGTATCGCCCAAAGCGTTTTATAATATCCGCATGCATTTCAGCGTGTTCTGGATGCCCGATCGAGCGAAACAATTCCACCGAACGAGCTTGCGTAGCCAGGTCTTCGGAATGCATAAACGGCATATATAAAAAGCGTTGCCGATCAATGTCCATCTCAAGGTGCAAATCAGCAGTGATTGCTTTGTCTGCATATTGAAGCGCCAGCGCATCGTATGCAAACGCCTGTTTTGTCCCTCGAAACAGCTGGCGGGAGAATTGATCAAGCACCACCACCGCAGCTAATGCCATCGCCGCATTGTCTAACCTGGCAGGAATATCCTGCTCTGCAACCATCTTGTGAGTAGATGCAAATCGTTGGGCTATATATTCATCATGCTGTGATGATTTAGCAAACCAGTCTTCAAAACTCAGTTCATCAAACCAAAAAGAAAGAACATCTTCATACCAGCTCATGATTCTCTGCGCCTGCCTGTTACCCACGCTGCCGATAAGCAGCATACAACTTGGTACCCTCAGGTGCACGTCGCCTCAGGTACTGCCCAACACCTTTTTGTATGGCTGATGCAAGCTTTTCCTGATAGGCCGGGCTATTGAGTTTTCTCTCTTCTTGTAGATTCGATATGAAGGCAGTTTCAACCAACACTGATGGAATATCAGGCGATTTGAGCACGGCGAAATTGGCTGTTTCAACATTAGGCTTATGCACACTGCCTATGTTTTTCAGCTCGTTCAATACATCACCACCGACTTCCAGGCTAGCCTCTATTGTTGAATTTTGCGCAAGATCAAGTAATGTTTGCTTTAGATCTTTTGTCATACCATCGAGTACGAGATCACCAAATAACGCATCAGTCTCATTCTCCTTGTCTGCCAACCACTGTGCTGCTTCCGAGCTGGCACCTTTAAGTGAAAGCGCATAAACAGAGCTTCCTTTTGCAGCCTTGCGTTTAAAAGCATCGGCATGAACGGAAACAAAAAGATCTGCATTTCTATCACGCGCTATTCTGATCCGTTGACGCAGGGCAACATAAACATCCTTGTTTCTTATCATGATGGGAGTAATACCAGGTTGCCTTTCCAATCGCTTGTATAAACGACGGGCAACGGCCAGCGTGATTTTCTTTTCCTGTGTTTTGCGTTGCCCAATAGCACCTGGATCTTTGCCTCCATGGCCGGCGTCAATAGCCACAATGACATCCCTCAATGGCGAGCTTTCGTTCACACGGGCTGCATAATCAAGCAATGCAGGATTACCTTTAACACCCAAGTCTATAAGCAAGCGTTGACCCTGCTGCCTCGTCACAAATTTAAACGACGGGCTGGCTGGACGTCGCAGATCCACTACAACTCGCAGCATGTGCTGATCACGCACACCAAAGCGTATACCTTCAACCGCACCCGTTGAAAACGTTTGTGCCTCCAAAGATGGCGATAACACTGTATTGGGTAAATCGATGACCAGACGATCTGGATTATTCAGTGTAAACAAAGAGGCGTCGGATACCCGTTGATCCAGATCGAAATGTAAAGTCAGGTTATCCTGCTGCACCATACGAAATTGTTCGAGTGTGGTACCAGCAAACGCCTTTTTTAGAGGGCTTAATGCCAGAGCAGTGCCCCCAAGCAGGCTGACCAGCCGTCTGCGTTGACGTGATTCGAGTTCTCTCACCATACCCCCTGAAACTTACAAACCAATAACTGCGGGCAGTTGTCTCTAGTCAGCAAGACCACTACACGAATGCCGCGAAGTCAGCTCCGCTGTTTAAAGCATAGTAGGTTTTCAGCAGAAGCCAAGTGGCGTTGATAAAAAAGCGATAAAGAAGGCTTGGGAAAACAAAAAACAGAGATTACCAAAACCTACAGATCAGTGTAATCCACTTATCTAATATCTAATGCTATTCGCTGTTTTGTGTTTTTTGCGTTTGCAGTAACGCCTGATTTAGCGAGACAATCTCATGCACTATAGGCCAAGGTTACCAGCCGATTCTCGCCAGCATACTCAATGTTCACATCCAGCGTGGGCGCAGGTAATTGCGATAGCGCATGCTCAGGCCACTCCACGAGCAACAGATCGTTGCCAGCGACAATATCCCTAAAGCCAATAAAATGCAGTTCCTCAGGATCGATAACGCGATACAGATCCATGTGTGCGATCCGCCAGCCACCGGCTGTGTAACTTTCTACCAGGGTGTAGGTTGGGCTTTTTACAGCCCCATCAAAGCCCAGAAAACGAATCATGGCCCTGGCGAGCACGCTTTTGCCTGCGCCAAGCTCACCGTTGAGCGTCACCAATGCGGGTTTCGCCCAGGCATCGAACTGCTGCGCAAGAGCATCGCCAAGCGATCGCATATCAGCCTCAGACTCAACCTCAAAAGGCGTATTAGCGGGTGTTTTCACAATAGACTTCCAATTATCGGCATATGGAGCAGGCCTTATCCCAATCCTCATCAGTGGGAGCTTCAATTTTGAAGGGCTGCTCTCGCCAGTCAAACGCCAGCAAAGTCGAATGAAGGTACATACGTCGAAGGCCCAGTCGCTTGTACTCTACATTTTTGGCATTGTCGCCGTAGCGGGTGTCTCCGACAACGGCATGCCCAATATAATTGGCATGCACACGAATCTGGTGGGTTCGTCCGGTTTCGAGCACCACCCGAACCAACGATGTATTTGTCAGCTTTTCCTGACAGTAAAAATGCGACAGAGCCTGCTGCCCATCAGGACTGACCAGCACACGCCTCTCTCCAGCATGCGCTTTATTTTTTAAAAGCGGTGCATTAACGGATTTGGGTGAATTTGCATCCCACACACCATCGAGCAATGCAAGGTATTCCTTGGACACTTTGTGCTCGCGAAAGAGTGCCTGTAGCGCTCGACATTTACCCCGCCCCCTCGCAATTAGCAGCGCTCCGCTGGTGCCGCGGTCGAGCCTGTGAACCAACTCTAGTGATTTATCATCAAATTGCTGTCGCAGCGCATCAATAGCCCCAAAATCCAGACCACTGCCAGCATGCACCGCCAGACCGGCGGGTTTGTTCAGAACCAGAAAATCGTCGTTTTCATGCAGCACTCGTTTCTCAAGAGAGCGTATCAGCGCATCCGGCACCCGCACAGATTTAGCGTCCTTTATTTTCGTCGGTGGGATACGCACTAAATCACCAAGGACCAGCTTACGCGTTGGCTTGATACGCCCACCATTAACCCTTACCTGCCCTGTACGGATCTGGCGGTAAACGTGACTACGAGGCACGCCAGCAGCTCGGCTGAGCAAAAAGTTATCAACTCGCTGCCCTGCCTCATCGGCTGTTACCTCCACTGTTCGGGCCTTTGGCGATGCATTGTTACTATCGTGCATGAAATTTGCTGTATCACCGTTAACTTGTATTAACAAGTGTTAGTGGCCACGCTCGGCTGTTGCCGAGACACACTGTCGCTGCTATATTATATAATAAGAGTACTGTAATGGACCAACGCACTCTAAATACTGCCTAATAAGGAAACAAGGGCATCGGCTCAGAATGTTTCTGGGCATTTGTCTCCGGACATAACAGTTTTTATCGCCGGGGTGGCCAATCTAAAGTGTTTGGGCCGCCCTGACAACACTAAAAGCGTAGGCAACTTGCTTTGCAAATCGCAGTGCGACTTTTTTGCAAACATTGCCAGAGCTCATACAACCTAACTATATTCGGATTCTATCCTGCCAAACCATCCATGATGTTTGCCATATTCACATTTCTGCTGCTACTCAGCCTGCTGAGCTGGCGGTCAGCTAAACGGGACCCTGATAAATGGGATCCTGTTAAATGTGGGCATGCAAAATGTGCTTTTGCCAATCATGGTTCTGCCAAACGTGGCGTTACTAATCGCGGTTTTACTCATTGTGGTTTATCTAAACACGTTTTTACCAGAGTTGGTTTTGCTGGGCACAGCTATGCTCTAACTTACAACAATCAACAAAATACCGTTGAACGTAGGGCACTGTGCACAAGCATTCAGGCTAGACGGGAATCCGGATCGGATCTCTATAAAAATGAAAAGAATGTTAATAAACGCGACTCACGAAGAAGAGTTGCGAGTGGCCATTGTCGATGGCCAGCGTCTGGTCGATTTGGACATCGAGAGTAAACACCGAGAGCAAAAAAAATCCAACATATACAAGGCAAAAATAACCCGTGTAGAACCTAGCCTCGAAGCAGCCTTCGTAGACTATGGCGCAGAACGACACGGCTTCCTGCCCTTCAAAGAAATTGCTCGGGAGTACATAAGTAACTCCGCTAAGAAAAACGACAATGGCCGACCCCAAGTGCGTGATGGCATTAAGGAGGGTCAGGAAATCATCGTCCAGATCGAAAAAGAAGAACGCCTTAACAAAGGCGCTGCCCTAACCACTTTCATCAGCCTTGCGGGCCGTTTTCTGGTACTGATGCCCAACAACCCGCGCGCCGGTGGTGTATCCAGGCGAATCGAAGGCGACGACAGAAACGAACTCAAAGCTGCTATGAACGAAGTGGACGTGCCCGATGGCATGGGCACTATCGTACGTACTGCGGGTGTTGGTCGGAGCTCAGAGGAATTGCAATGGGATCTCGACTATCAAAAAGAAATCTGGAGTGCCATCCAGGCTGCCGCCGGTAATCAACCTGCTCCGTTTCTGGTTTATCAGGAAAGCAATATTATTGTGCGGGCTCTGCGAGATTATTTCCGCAGTGATATCGGTGAAATCATTTGCGATGAAGAAGCCACACACAAGCAATCAGCTGATTTTATCGGTATGTACATGCCTCAAAACCAGCGTAAATTGAAATTACATACTGACGATGTCCCACTTTTTAATCGCTATCAAATTGAATCCCAAATAGAGTCTGCCTTCCAGCGCGAAGTGCGCCTTCCTTCTGGCGGTGCACTCGTGATCGATCACACCGAAGCGCTTATCTCAATTGACATTAACTCGGCGCGCGCCACGAAAGGCGGCGACATCGAAGAAACTGCGACCAACACTAACCTTGAAGCTTCTGACGAAATAGCTCGACAACTACGACTGCGCGATCTGGGTGGGTTAGTTGTTATCGACTTCATCGATATGATGTCCAACAAACATCAGCGCGCTGTAGAAAACCGACTTCGAGAAGCATTAAAACAAGACCGAGCACGTGTACAGGTGGGGCGGATATCGCGCTTTGGCCTGCTCGAAATGTCTCGCCAACGCCTGCGGCCATCTTTGGGTGAAACCAGTGAAAACGTGTGCCCACGATGCCATGGTCATGGCACGGTTAGAGGCATAGAGTCCACAGCATTGTCAATCCTTCGATTGCTTGAAGAAGAAGCCATGAAGGACAACACGGGTCGCGTGCTTGCAGAGGTACCAGTCGAAGTAGCCACCTACCTTCTCAATGAAAAGCGCACTAACATCGGTGAGATTGAGGGTCGTAATGAGGTTACCCTCATGATCGTTGCAAACCCAGGCTTGCAAACACCTAATTATTCTTTAGAGCGCATTCGTGATTCAGAAGCCGATCATGATGCAAACAAACTTAAAAGCTATGAGCTTCAAAGCGACAATGAAGAGAACCATACTCCGTCTGATCCAAGAGATAACAAACCGGTAGAGAAAGCAGCGGTTAATACCGTCGTGCCTGATATCCCGGCACCCACACCTCAATCACAAAAGAGTGTTTCAGAAAGTGGTGGGTTAACTCGCATATTCGGTACATTCAGCTCATGGTTTAATACAAAACCAGCAACGACTGAAGTCTCAGACAAGAGTGGCGCTCAAGCCGGTGGCACACCCGCACAAGGTCAAAAGCGCGGTGGTCGTAATGCGCAGCGTTCCTCGCGTCCAAACCAGGAAGACAATAAGGGGCGGCGTAACAGCAGCAAAAAATCCGGTTCTCGCAATAACCCTCGACGCAACAACACTAGAGGTAATGAGCAGGACAACGCTCGTCAGGCCGAAGCCAAAACCAACGAAGACAATCAAGGTAAGCGTTCTCAAGGACGTAACCGTGGTCGCAATAACAAGAAAAATGAAACTGTAACGGCTGAACAAGAACAGTCAACGCAAACCCAGAATAACAACAGCAGCAACAACAAGCCAAAACGTGGTCGACGTAACGAAAAGTCGAACGCTGGTGGAGATGAAACAAACGCGGCTTCTACAAACGGCGATAGCAAAAAACGCTCACAAAATAACCGCAGACCAAGAAATAAAGCCACTGACAACCAGGAATCAACTGAAGCCAATACGGCCGCACAGTCGGAAGTTAATGGCAATGTAATTCAACCCAGTGAACCAGCCCCGACTGATGTCAATGGAAATGTTGACCATGCTTCAACCAGTGACGTAAGTTCGGAAAATACTGAGGAGCTAGACACTAATAACAACACCCAGCGACGACGTCGTGGCCCTGGTCGAAGACGCCAGCGCACCAACGAAAAATCTGCGAAAAATACGGCAGCTGCGGCAACAGAGGTGAACAGCGATAACGACAGCGGTACGGGCAATATGGGTCGTGCTCAGGCAGATCATAACCACAATAGCAATAGCAGTGATGCCAGCAAGCAACGTGATCACTCGCAAAGCGAAACACAAACAGACAGCAGTGCTAGCTCTGAAAATAGCGCGTCACATGCAGATAGAAGTCACTCAGATAAAACCAGCTCTAACGAGCCTGCTTTAAAATCTGTAGCTACCTCTGACCACTCGGATAACAAGGCTGTGCCATCAGCTCAGAGTAGATCACATCAAAATAAGCCAGATGATCCGCAACAGCTGAAGTCAACCGATAACGATCCGAAAGAATCGCTGGATAAGCGCATCAAACCGGCCAGCAACACAACAAGCCATGACAAGCGCACTCAAAGCACTGATACAAAGCCGGATGCGAGTAACAGCAAACACGCTGAAAATAAAACCGCCGTCACCAGCAAGAAACAGGAGGCGTCGTCTGGGTCGAATGTTGTGCCGCTGGAGCAACCGAAACCTGGTAGCCCAACAGCTGCCAAAGCACCTACAAACGTTACGCAAATATCATCAAAAACTGATCAGGAATTTGCACCAAAGCCAGCGGCAAACAAACCTGCTAAAAGCGAACGGACAGAAAGTTCTCCAAAAAAGCCGGTGGCAGGCACTCAAGCCGATTCTGGCTCAGCTGAAAAATCTGGTGCAGAGAAGCTATCACCGACTGCGGTACCCAACATCAGCAGCAAAGCATCAACAGAAAGTGCTAAAACTGACGCTGCCAGTGATAAGCCCAAGTCCGGCGCATCACGTGTATCTCAAAGACAGCCTAGCCAGTTAAAAAGTACAGTAAGATCTCTGGCTAATCGAGATGATGCATCTGGCTCTAGCGGCTTGTCTTTTGCCTCTCGAAAGGTAGCGGATGTAAAGCCAAAATCGGAGTCGTCTGACAACAGCAAACCGAAGACTCCTCAGGAAACATCAGAAGACTAAGTCTAAATCCCTCAGGTCTGAATTTCAGGCCTGAGCGACATTCCCAACGTCGTTGCTACCTTAAAGGTTGCTTATTAGCGCTGTGGTAGCTTCATAGTTAGGTAAGCGAAAATTTACCGACGTCTTCATTTATGTTTGTCCCGCTGCCATGATTAGGGCTGATTCCAACCACCGGGGCAGCCATGACTCAAACCACCATCACCGAACGCCAGGGCACTGGCGTGACCACGTTCTAGCCGCTGCATCCTATGACGGTACCATCGTCGAATATGCCAAGGCCAATAACCTCAAGACAAAAGATATCTATCAATGGAAAACCGCGCTGACCAAACGCGGCTTACTTCCGATGACTAAGCGGGAGAATGGGCCTGACTTTGTCGCCGTTAACCCTGTACAACAAGTTGATGTAGCCAAAAGCGACGTAACGAGTCCTGTGCAGTGTCGCTTGAAACTGCCCTGCGGCTCAGTTCTTGAATACTTTACGCCCGTAGAACCTACCTATCTGTCTCGATTGTTGTCTGCTGTACGATCACGCTGACACACTGATGCTAAGACCCCAGCCTGAGTGCGGGACGTTTCCTGTGAGAAAGGTGTTGCGATAAGACCCCGCCGACAAAGCTCAGCCGATACTAGAAACTCCCCAACTGCACCCGTTAGTTTTGTGCTTCTACCAGTTGCCATATCTCTGCTCTAATACGGTTTATGACTACGCTAAAATAGCAATTCACTTCTATAATTTTGGACATGTGCCATAGAGATGTGTAGGTCTTAATCCACCACAAATTGCGGCCTCAGCATTAGCCTCTCTAACAGCCAATTTTTGCTCGTAGTCTTTGGCACCAAATACTTCGATAAACTTTACCTGACCTTCTTCTGATTTCATCATTTCAACATCCTGAGCAGCAATCGTTGCATACCAATTGTTTCTGTCTATGCTTTTTACATCGACAAATCCTGCCGTGTTTAATTCGTCCAAAGCTTCGTCACAGGTTTGCATTTCGTAGGACAAAGTTGTCAATGCCTGCCATTGGTTATAACCCTCTAGCGCGTCAGCATCGGCACTACGGAGCCAATCACTTGCAGCAAACACCCCTCCGGGTACCAGAACCCTCAAAATATCTTTGTACATGCCTATCTTATCGGCAACGTGAATAAGTGAATCCTTGCTAAAAACGATATCAAAGCTGTTGTCAGGGAATGTTAGCGGTCCAGCCTCAACCAATTGCACTTCTACTAGTTGAGTCAATCCTGCATTACTGATGTTCGTTTTGCAAATGTCGACCAGATTCGACTCTATATCTATTCCAACGACTCGCTCCGGACTGCGTTCTGCTGCTACAACCATGGCCGGGCCACAGGTGCCACACCCGATATCCAGTACTCTTTTTCCTTTAACATCGACGTGCTTCAGGATTTCAAGCACCTCTTCACGTCCACCAGGCGACAAAAATCCTGGACCCCACTGCATCTCAAGAAAGGTTACGAACTCAGCCGGGTAATGTTCCTTAGCCATAAATATCCTTGCTCAACGATTGTAAGTAAAACGTCTTGGATTCAGGCACAGAGCCTACCACTCCAATTCCACGAATTATCCAGAAGTATTGAATATATCCTCTACACGGCCCCTCTCCCTGTATTGCTTCAGCCAACCGCTCACTCGATTCAATCGGTTTAAGCAGCTGTCTACTCCCCCAAAGCCTTCAACGATTGATACCAGCCCATTTCTCAAATCAACTTCACAGACCAGTTCCGGTGTCACTGAAGAATTGTTTGAATAACGAACAATGCCGCTTCCATAGTTAGGGTTGCAAAGGGCACGTTAGACTGCTCAGGTTTTGGAAACCCTTAGCCTAAGCAGCTCCATCAAATCGCTAAAAACGCCTATCTCTTAGAATAATAAGGGGTTTTCGTACTTTAAATACGCTTTCAGTCTTTTAAGCCAGCAATTGAACGAATTATCCGATTTGGGTATCGACAATTGTCAGTTACATTTCATAGTAGTGCTATTATTGAATACAGTTACTTTGTTTTCTGGCCGAGCTTGGCTCTGAATAGCCAAAACAGCCGGCTAAACGCAAGTGTAGCTGCAGATTTCAATACCTGTACTGTCTATGCAACTACACGCAACCATATTTTTAACGCTTTGGTTTCGGAGGTGGTAAATGATTTGGCTAGTAACAGCTGTTCTTTTGGCTATCGCTGTGTATTTTTTGTATCAAGGTTTTCAACTGCGCCACCGTTACCGCAGTGGACATGATGATCGCACGCTTCAAAATATGAACGAGCGTGAAATCGCTTCTTTGACTGACGATAAATTGAACAATACGAGCTTTTCAAAAAGTGGCTCTTCACATGCAAGTTCTGAATCGAATACCGCTGCAAATACAGTGAATACAGATACTGCTTCAGAATCGCGCATTGCGTCGACTAATGAAACTGATTCAGCATCAAACAAAACGTCAGCTACCAATACTGCTTCTGTATCGAGTATTGCGCCGACTAATGAAACTGATTCAGCATCAAACACAACGTCAGCTACCAATACTGCTTCTGTATCGAATATTGCGTCGACTAATGAAACTGACTCAGCATCAAACACAACGTCAGCTACCAATACTGCTTCTGTATCGAGTATTGCGTCGGACCCTGACAGGACTCCAGAATCCAGCAATGCACCAATTAATGACATGGCCTCAGCATCATCTTCGAATGCATTGTCCACTAACAGACCAGATATTGGATTAACGGCTACTGCGAATGAAGAATCGGATAGTAGCAGTGGCAGCGGTTTAAAAAACAACATAACGCCGGGTTATTCTGCAACCAAAACGTATCACCCAAACACACAAAGTACAGCTATCAAACTCAGTACGACTACAGCGTCCAAAGCGACTGTAGCGGCTGGCGCTGCGGCAACAGTAGCTGGAGTTGCAGCGGCAGCTGATGCAATGAGTAGTATTGGCAAAGCCGATAATGAGACAGACTCAAATCCTGTATCAAGTAACGATGGCTCCTCGCAACAAGGGAAATCAGATATACATTCGCAAAGTAAGCAATTGGAAAACGCCACTACCATTGACACACACTCAGCGCTGGCTGACGATGACGATGATATGTCGATAGATTTTGATCTTACTGCTGATATCAGCGAGATGCTAAAAACACTGAATTTACGAGAAAGCGATTCACCACGGCTCGATATTGATCAAGTTGAATATAAACAGCTTAAGACAGGCAAGCCTGGTAACGTTAACCCCGAAAAAATTGAAAACGTAGCCGAGAAGCTTCGCCAAATGAGAACATGATAAAAGAGTTTATGTTTTGCTAAAATCACTGATCGACTCGCGCAATGTGCATACAATCAAGCGTGATTTTGCTAAGATTGCCGCGTTCATTGGCATCATTTGGCTGGTATTTTTAATAGATCGGTTTACTGCACTTGAGCAGTACGGCCTGGTGCCCCGAACCAGCGATGGTCTAATAGGCATAATCGCGATGCCTTTTTTACACGGTGACCTCGCCCACATTATTGGCAACACTGTCCCACTTGCGATCACACTACTATTACTCGCAGGCTCAAGAGCCAATAGCTCAGTTATTGTCGTGCTCATTGTAATAGTTGGCGGTATTGGTCTATGGCTTTTTGGCCGCGAAGCTCGCCACATAGGTGCCAGTGGCCTCGTCTTCGGGCTCATCGCATTCCACATTATGTCGGTCGTTTTTGAAAAGCGACTGAAATCTCTGTTACTCGCACTCCTTGTAGGTGGCCTTTATGCAGGAACGCTGCTACAGGGTGTGATGCCGTTCCAGCAAGGGGTATCCTGGGACGGACACTTGATTGGCGCTGTTGCAGGTGGACTGGTAGCTCTCATAACAGCGAAAGTAGATAGAGATATCCACAAAGATAAAATCATTTAAGCGTTTCAAACTTCCCAGAACGCTACGGATGGGAATATAGCAAAGGTTAAAGCGCAGCAAGCTTTGACGGCTGGTTTGAGTAAGCATTGGGATGTTGATTCTGCACGGCATAGGAAAAAAACGGTACTGCTACCCTTAGCGTTATCACTTCCATTCCAATCCTAGTCCACGTGCGCATTTTGCCAGTGTTTGATACATTAATAGCTATATATGAATAGCAATACTTGAATAGTGATACATGAATAACCCTACTCCAGACAAAGATCTCGCCGTTTTTGAAGGCAACTTCACGCAACAAGAGCCCATTCCAGAGTCGGCGATTCAAAAAGCCGTAGAAGTGATGAGAGGTGGCCGCTTGCACAGATACAATCTTGCGGAAAATGAAATACTGTCCGAGACTTCGGCCCTCGAGGTTGAATATGCTCAATACCAGAACGCAGACTATTGTTTAGCACTAGCCTCTGGCGGGTATGCAATTCAAACAGCACTGCGCGCTGTTGGTGTCGGCATGGATGAGAAAGTATTAACAAACGGGTTTACATTATCTCCAGTACCTGGGGCTATTGCTGCAGTGGGTGCGAAACCGGTATTAGTTGAGTGCACCGATGATCTGGTTATCGATCTTTCGCACCTGGAGAAGCAAATTATTGCCAGCAATAGCAAATTTCTGTTGTTATCGCACATGCGCGGACACCTTGCTGATATGGATTCATTAGACCATTTGTTAAAGGAACATAATGTTCTGATGATTGAAGATTGTGCGCACACCATGGGCGCATCGTTCAACGGTGTAAAAAGTGGCAACCATGGTGCAGTAGGTTGTTTCAGTACACAAACCTATAAGCATATGAATTCAGGAGAAGGTGGTTTCCTAACGACCAACGATGCAGAAATAATGGCGCGAGCTGTTATTCTATCTGGCTCATACATGCTGTACGAACGCCATGCTGCCGCACCGCCAGCAGAAGTTTTTAAAACCATAAAACTAAAAACACCCAATTGCAGTGGCCGTATGGATAATCTTCGTGCTGCCATACTTCGCCCTCAGCTTGAGTCACTGGATGACAACTGTGACCGATGGAATCAGCGTTTCGTTACAATAAAAAATATCCTGCAAAGTAGCAATGTATTTAAATTGCCCGCTTCACATAAGGATGCCGATGAAGTGTTTAGTTCGTTTCAATTTTCTATTAACGCACTAAGCGAAGCACAACATAAACTATTCATGGAAGGATGCATGCAACGAGGAGTCGAACTCAAATGGTTTGGTGCAGAAGACCCTAAGGCCTATACCAGTCGATACGATAGCTGGCACTACATAGAACCACAACCGTTACC
>CALHRQ010000030.1 GCA_938038175.1 uncultured Granulosicoccaceae bacterium
TCAACAAGTAGAATGGTTGCAGGAGCGTAATTGTGATGAGCTACAAGGCTTCTATTTCAGTAAACCAATCCCGGTTTTTCAGGCGACAGAATTTTTAAAGACATACGGCTCAGCACAGACCGCCGCCGCTTAAATTCCGCACCAAAACTGACTTTTTCTCTGCTCCTTTTATCTTAAGCTTAACCAAATATCTGCTGCGATCTCCTCAAGTTCGTTTGAGAGTGGGTAAATACCAGCCTGTGGCGGATTTTCGAGTAACACCTGCATGAGCATAATCAGCTCTGAAAAAAGAAACTCTACAATTTCATCTGGAACACTGCTGCCTGTGAAGTTGACAGGGTATCCTTTATTAACCAAATAAATTATTCGGCCGTCTTTTAAGGTATGTGCATCAATGTGCTTATGCACTTCGTTAATACTTTGTGATTGCGATTGCAAGTACGGTAAATCCGCTTCGTGGTCTTTTGAAGCGCCACTGACAATAAAACTATTGGACGGTAGCTGGTCGATAATATTCGCGGTTATTGATTGCCGGCCACTGACGCCAATAATGAACTGTGGCGAACCAATAGAGTCTGTCGTTCGGCAGATGGCAAAGCCATCAACAGATGCTTCCACCAGTTTAATGGTGTCTATATCAAACACATTTACGTCCATACCGCGCGTTCTTAGACTCTGAGCTGTTCCTGCCCCAACCCAGCCGTATCCTGTGACCAACGCCTTCCGTCCGACCATGGAGAGACCCACGTTACGAAGGATGGTGTCAAGCGCCGCGGCAACGGCATCGCCCACCATTTTGCCTTCAATTTGCTTTAGTCTGGTCTGAGCGCAATTGAGTTGTGGGATTTTAAGGTGTGGAATTTCTTGTGCAACCCAAACACCCTGCTTGGTAATTTCAAGCGCGCCTTTGACAAGGTGTATGTGTTCTTGACAATGGCTATGCAGGGTTTTTATCGCGTATCCACCAACTTCGTGAATCACTAGCCCGCTGTTGTGTTCCTGGCAACGCTGCAATGAGGCAACAAGCTCTTTTTTGATCGTATCCTGTAGTTGATTGAAGTCGGGGGTCAATACACGGATGCCTTCCGCCTCTAGTGTTTCAACTACGCGACTGTCTCCTGAGTAACCAATGCCAATAACGCAGTCGAGTTCCACATGTTTATGCAGTAACAGTAGCAATCGAAGCGTGTCAGGGTACAAGTGCTGCACGACAAACTGCCGCACTTGTGGGTAGGATTTTAGGTTGATTCTCTTGACTGTTTCGCCGAGAAAGTCTGGAAGTATTCCGGTCATTTAATTTTGGAGGCTTTATTGGAAGCTTTAATTGTCATTTAACTTGTAAATCACTCGCAGCAGTATCGCGTTGTGATGACAAAGCCTTACTGTTTTTTTGGCTTTGCAACAAAAAGAATATCATTCGAGAGTGTTTTCATGAACCCCAGCTTACCCAATGTATTGGAAAGCCATAGATCGATCGGTTTTAGGGGTGGCCATTCAAATGTGCTTGAACGTAGCCTATGAAATAGCTTGCCTAGCTTGTTTTCTGGCCTGTAGTGTTTACTGGCCATAGGCAAGTAGGGAATAACAGACAGATAACCCAGACCTTGAACAGATTGAATATCAAAATGGGATTCGAGTATCTCGCGCCACTCTTTCTGTGTCAGCCTGATTTTATGCTCAGGATAATGCAGATGCTTGAGCTTGAAGCGATCAAGCCTGTACATTTGTGGCAATGTGATGATGGCGATGCAATCGGCAGGAATACAACGTTTAATACGCCCGATGATATTAATCAACTCGTTTTTATCTTCGTGTAGATGCTCGAGAACATCCAGCATTAGAACAATATCAGGCAGGTAATTAATCTGAGGGTTATCATCGAGCAGATTGACGACTGCATCAGGTTGAAATTTTGGCTCGTAGTCTGCGCCAAAGTAGTCAAATTCAAGCTCCAGTGATTCCAGGTAATGCTTCGCAACTTTTAATGCACAGCCTATGTCGAGTACGGCAGGTTTTTCGATCTGTAGCTTGTCTATCTCCTGTTTGACCAAGGAAAATTTCACATGATTAAACAGGTTTCGCTCTTTTGTTTCAAATAACCGTTTGACAAGGTAGGGTGATTTTTCTGGTAGCGGTTCTGGTTTTTCGATTTTGGCCGTTGGTTGCTGTTCTGGCGTTTGTGTTGAGTGAGCAAGCGCTTCAATTTCTTTCTTTGTTCGTGACTCCATTTGTTTCATCCATTTTGATTATTTCGAATTGTTATTATTTCCACCGGTACAATAACTCGGGTTATTGCGTTTTGTCACGTAGATTTTTTCTATTGACAAAGGGTAAGCTGAATATTACCTTTGTTGAAGAATGACTGGACTGTGAGGCACAAAAGGCGCTGCCACTTTGAATAGATGAGCAAATGTGAGTTAGGAGTCTTTTAGTGTCCAAACATTAGTTACTTTTGATTAAATCAGTCAACTAATTGGCTTTATATGCATTGAGTTTTATTAACCCTCTTGCAGCCATTAATCATCAAAATGAAGTATTGAATTTTTTGAAAAAGGGCTTGATTTAGAGCTGTTAAGGATCTGTTCGGATGTTTAGGATCCCAAGAAAACGACCGGTGAGCGTTATCTATTAGCGATATTGTTCTTTGATCGAATTTCTGGTACTCACTCGCACTGAGCAAGCAGTTTGCAGACCCTATTAGCTCAGCACAGTAACCAACGTTTTTTCCTGGCCTAAATCGGTATCTCAGAGACAATGGATATTTGATGTGTTACTGATTTAAAGGGTTATTTTGCATCGAGGGTAACATGGCGCAACCTGCATGGTATTGCTAGTCTGGGCAAATGTCTATTGCGTACTTGCAGGGATACTACTTTGATTGTAAGACGTTTCAATGAAGCAGATACCGATACCTTAATACAGTTGTGGGCAGACATATTTCCAGATGATCCGCCACACAACAAACCCGCAAAAATGCTTCATCAAAAGCTTGCTGTAGATGATCTGATATTTGTTGTGGAGCAGCAAGGCGATATACTAGGTGCTTGTATAGCGGGCTATGATGGTCATCGTGGG
>CALHRQ010000031.1 GCA_938038175.1 uncultured Granulosicoccaceae bacterium
CGACGCATGGATCGTTCAGACTATTTCAGAAAACCGACTCTAGATGTCATTCAGGCTGACAAAACAGACGGCATCAGCACCTTTAAATTGAGTGTTGAGCAATTTATCCCTAACGCAAAGGAGTCAGACGATGGCGCTTAGTAATGCAATTAACGACATGAAGTCGATTGACGGTGAAGACTTCAGGCGAATTGGATCTGCGCCAATTCTTCTACGTATTTTATTGGTCTTTTTGATCTGTGCTGCCTGTATTGGCGCAATCACCTGGTTTATGACAATACCCAAGCTTGATCAGTTTGATGTTGTACAAGCCAAAGAGATGGAACTGCGACAAAAATTTGATCGCGAACAATCCAAGGCCGCTAACAGATCTGCATACATTGAGCAGCTCGAAGAGATGAAAAAGACATTTAATGTCATGTTAAGACAACTGCCCAATAAAACCGATATTGAAAGCCTCCTGGTTGATTTATCACAGACCAGTGTGGCAAGTGGCTTGGAAGTTAAATTCTTTAAACCTGAAAACGAAATCCCTAAAGAGTTTTATGCAGAATACCCAATCAAAATTAGTGTAACCGGACAGTATCACCAGTTTGGTCAGTTTATCAGTGGTCTTGCAGCACTACCTCGTATTGTCACACTCAACAATATTGACATTACCGAGATTCGAACCAACGCAAACAATGAAAACTCAACTACTGCAGCGAGTTCCCTGAAAATGGATCTGGTCGCAACAACCTACCGATATCTGGAGGAGGAATAAGAAATGCAAAGGTTAAATCCTCTGGCGTTAATCGGCGTAACAGTCATGCTCACAGCCTGCGGCGGTGGTGAAATGTCTGACCTGGAGCGCTTTATTGACGAAACCAAAGTAAAGCATATCGGCAAGGTCGATCCGCTTCCGGAATTTCCTCCGTACCAAACTTTTACCTATAACGCTGGCGAGTTACGTGATCCGTTTCGCCCGCAAACTGACATCAGTTCTGGTGCTATAGCAGAAGTTGAATACACAGGTCCACGTCCCGAAGCAACAAGGCGCAGGGAAGCATTGGAAAGTTATCCGATCGATTCTTTGAAAATGGTAGGTTTATTGCAGCAGCAGACTCAAACCTGGGGGCTTGTACGTGACCCAGACGGAACAATACACCGTGTACAACCCGGAAACTATGCTGGAACTAATCACGGGAAAATTATCAGTGTTAAAGAAACAAAAATCGATATCGTTGAGCTCGTTCCCGACGGTCTCAGTGGGTGGGTTAATCGCGAGGCACAACTCGCCATGAGCGAAGAATAGACTTCATTGGAGATATACGGGTGATTAATCGACAACGCAATTCAGCGAAACGCCAATCAAGAAATAGAAGCAATAGTATGTATCATATGGCCATTTCTATAACTCGCGCATTCGGCATTGCTGCACTAGCAGCCATGTCACTGACAATTCAGCAGGCTTATGCACAAAGTAACACACTTGTGGATATCAGCCATTCAACCATTAGCGGCAACAAGCAACAGCTGGCACTGACACTGAGCGGACCGGCGAGTGATCCCAGTGCGTTCACAATAGACAATCCAGCGCGTATTGCGCTTGATCTGCCCGACACGGCAAACGGACTGGATGAGCGTCATATGCGCATCAGTGCAGGCCTTTTGCAAAACGTCACTACCGTTGAGGCGGGTGGTCGCACACGGGTGGTCATTAACCTTGCGTCAATGACGCCCTACTCTACTGCAGTACGCGGTAATCAATTATTTGTGACCTTGGATTCAGATGCACAAGGCGCAACCCTTGATCCGAACACATCAATACTTGCCGCTGTACAAGAAGAGGAAATCAAAGCAACTTTTAACCAGCAGGGACACAGCATTAACAGCATTGATTTCCGTCGCGGCCCGCTTGGCGAAGGTCGTATCCTTTTTGATCTTTCAAGCTCTGGTGTCATCACCGACATGCGCGAAGAAGGTGGTCGCGTTATCGTTGAATTTCCTGACACTCAGCTAGACAGCAAACTTCAAAAACGCCTGGATGTAATGGACTTTGGCACACCAATTCAGTTTATTGATTCCATTTCCAATAAACGTGGTACGCGCGTCATCATTCAACCCTCAACTCAAGAGTTTGAACAACTAGCTTATCAGTCGGACAACATGTTCACTGTAGAGCTCAAGCCGATGAGCCAGGAAGATATCGAAGAAAATCGCAAAGCCAAATTTGGTTATGTGGGTGAAAAGCTGTCACTGAACTTCCAGGACATTGAAGTGCGATCAGTATTGCAATTACTGGCCGACTTCACCGACCTGAATATTGTTGTCAGTGATTCTGTACAAGGCAAGCTAACTTTAAGACTGAAGAACACTCCATGGGATCAGGCCCTGGACATCATCTTGCAGACTAAGGCACTTGGTAAACGTGAAGCTGGCAATGTCATCATGATTGCACCAGCAGAAGAAATTGCCAACCGAGAGCGCATCGAGCTCGAAGGCCAAAAACAAAAGGTTGAACTTGAACCACTGCGCACAGAGTTCTTCCAGGCAAATTATGCAAAGGCGTCAGATCTGGCAACACTATTGAGTTCAAAATCGTCTGACGAGTCTGGCAGCATTTTATCGGATCGCGGCTCGGTCACAGTTGATGAACGAACCAATACTCTATTGATCCGAGATACCGCTGACATTCTTGCGAACATTCGATCGCTGGTTCACAGACTTGACGTTCCTATTCGACAGGTACTGATTGAATCGCGCATTGTAATAGCCTCAGATGACTTCAATAAAGATATTGGCGTACGTTGGGGTCTTAACCGAAATACAGCTGGCACAGCAGGTAATGGAACCTCTTCGGATGGGTTTATCCTCTCCGGTAACGACGCTGGTGTATCCTCTTTACTGGCAGGCGAAGTACCAGATGCGGGTCGCTTTAATGTCAACCTGCCAGGTAACAACGCTTTTGGCTCACTCGCAGTAGCGCTTGCCAAACTACCGTTTGGTACCTTGCTTGAACTGGAACTCTCAGCCATGCAGGCGGAAGGCACAGGCGAAGTTATCTCAAGCCCGCGTGTTATCACTGCTAACCAGCATGAAGCACATATCGAACAAGGTGTTGAAATTCCGTATCTCGAAGCAACATCAAGTGGTGCTGCATCAGTCTCTTTCAGAAAGGCAGTACTGGGATTGACAGTGACGCCACAGATCACACCTGATGATCGCATTGTGATGGATCTGAAAATCAACAAAGACACTGTTGGTCAGATTTTCAGTGCCGGCAACATTAACGTTCCCAGCATCGACACACGTGAAGTACAAACGCAGGTACTGGTCGATAACGGCGAAACCATTGTACTTGGCGGCGTCTATGAGCAGATTTTGCTAGAAGAGATTGACATGGTGCCTTTCTTTGGCCGCCTGCCTCTCATTGGAAGACTCTTTCAGCACACAACTCAACAAGACGAGAAGTCAGAACTACTGGTGTTCGTTACACCTAAAATTCTCAAAGAGAGCGTATCGCTTACCTACTAAGATGCGCTAACAAAACTACTTGCTAACCCAGGTGGTAGCATAAGGGGCTTCTGTCGCAAGACAGAGGCCCCTTTTTTTTGCATTGATAAACTCTTTATCAGGTATTGCACTGCCCTCTTAGGTATAGTGCTTAAAAACGCAACACGAACCAGAGTATGGCTAGCATATTTCTGATCGGGCCGATGGGCTCAGGTAAATCAACAGTAGGCCGCGCGCTTGCAAATAAACTGTCTTACCCGTTCTTCGACAGTGATCGTGAAATTGAGGAACGCTGTGGCGTAGACATCCCGACTATCTTCGATTACGAGGGAGAAATCGGATTTCGCGATCGTGAAGCCAGAATGATTGAAGAACTGACTGCGCGAAGTAACATTGTGCTCGCAACCGGTGGTGGTGCGATATTACGAAGCGAGAACCGAACCAACCTCAGCGCACGAGGCCATGTTGTCCTGCTTTCAGTTGAAATCAAAGAACAACTGCGACGAGTGGGTTGCGACAACCGACGTCCTTTGTTGCATACAGAAGACCCGGAAGCCAGACTACGTGCGCTTATGGAAGAACGCGCCCCTATCTACAAAGCGCTGGCAGATGTGGAAATATCAACAGACTCACGCCGTATGCACCATGTCGTTACGCGCATTTTACGCCACTTGCAAAACCACAGCATGATCTATGTTGATCACAAATCATCGTAATATGCTAAATACAAACCATCGTACAGTGTGGCATATTCTCAATAGGCAAGCATTAAACAGTATTCGCATGTCTCACATAGCCGCCTACATAGACATCCACGCATAAAGCGCAAGCACATGGAATCTTTACACATCGATCTGGGTTCTCGCAGCTACCCTATTCTCATTGGCACTGACCTGTTGAGCGACGCCACGCTGCTCAAAAAACATGTGACCGACAAGGTCATGATCGTCAGTAATGAGACAGTTGCCCCACTCTATTTACGCAAAGTCATCGATGCACTAGGCAACACTCCCAACGAACATATTGTGCTACCCGATGGCGAATCCTACAAAAATCTGGATACCATTAACGACATTTTTGAAGGCTTGCTCGAAAACGGATTTGACCGGGGTTGCACACTAATAGCCCTCGGAGGTGGTGTGATCGGTGATATGACAGGCTTTGCTGCGGCCAGCTACCAGCGCGGTGTCAACTTCATTCAAATTCCGACCACCCTGCTCGCACAGGTCGATTCCTCGGTGGGTGGTAAAACCGGTGTGAACCACAAACTTGGAAAAAACATGATCGGCGCTTTCCACCAACCAGTCGCTGTCATTGCCGACATGAGCACACTGGATACACTGCCCGAACGTGAACTAATCGCGGGCTTGGCCGAAGTCATCAAATACGGCTTCATAGTAGATGAGGCATTTTTTAGCTGGCTGGAAAACGCGATGCCGGCTTTACTTAAACGCGATCCAGCAGCAATTGCCTATGCCGTAAAGCGTTCCTGCGAAATAAAAGCCGAAATTGTTGCAGCCGATGAACATGAACGCGGGCAGCGCGCTCTGCTCAATTTTGGTCATACTTTCGGACACGCAATAGAAGCGGCAAACGGCTATGGTAATTGGCTGCATGGCGAAGCAATCGGCGCCGGGATGGCAGTCGCGCTCGATATGTCAAAACGCAGCAAGCTGATCTCAACTGACACTGTCAGCCGTGGCCTGGCGCTGATTCAAGCCGTTGGATTGCCGATTGAGCCACCCGCGAGTATGAGCAAGGAGTTGTTTTTGAAATTCATGCAGCGTGATAAGAAAGTCAGTGAAGGGCAATTACGCCTGATATTGCTCAACGCAATTGGCAGCGCTTTTGTATCCAGCGATTTTAAAGAGCAGGATCTTCACGATACGCTGGAAAACTGCACTCAAAATTAGCCATTAATCGGTCAGTCCTGTCAAAACTCGCTCAGGATAAAAGTCGTACAATTATCAACGCTTCGTTGGGAGGGTGATCGCACACCCTACAGGAGCATACTAAAGGGCATATAAAAGCGCAGCTGTAGCTTGCAAATTGTGAATCTAGGTTAGTTTAACGTGAATATTTCAGCTCTGGCCATGAATAGAGTAAAATCAGCTCATCCCGGAACACGTGCCAGATCATGTCGAGCTACAACGATATAGATGATATCAACAATGGCGTTCTTTCTGATGCAGCAATGGCATCATTACAGCTCAGCCACCAACCTTTTATTTCCCAACAAAAAGCGGGTGTCTGGTTTGTCGATGATACTGTGCAATCGCAGCTCGAAGACATCAAACACGCCCTCATTTCAGGCGATGATCTCCTGCTTATTCTCGGTCCGGACGGGGCGGGCAAAACCACTCTACTGTCTCAGCTGGGCGACAACAGTGGCCACCGTATTCAATGCTTTGCAGTCAGTGGCAGTAATAGATTCAGCACTTATAACTTGTTTGCTGGCATGCTGGCGGCCTTTCACAAGCCCACCCCAGATGACTTAAAACTGCTCCTTGATGAGCTGATACCCTGCCTGCAGGGTATGATGAGCCAAAACACGCTTGGTGCAATCGTTCTCGATGACGCACAGAATATCCCTGAAAGTGAGCTCACTAAACTGCTTAGCGGCATGTTGTATATCAACAGTGCCGACGAAACTCTGGTTCGTGTATGTTTAGCAGGGCCAACCGAGTTCGAAGAGCGCATTGCACATCTGTTACCAGAGGGTGCCGATATGCCCTATTCCACGCTGGCAATGGAAGCCTTTGACAAGGTACGCAGTAAAAGCTATCTGGAACACAGACTCAGTCAGGCCGGCGCACTCGACGCCAGTCCGTTCAGCGACCGCGAAATAGCAAAGATCAATCAAGCGGCAGGTGGCAGACCTGGTGCGCTGCATACCATCGCAGCAGAAGAGCTCAATATGCGCGACCCGAATTATGTTGCCGCCTTACCCCCGGAATTGCAGACCAAAACCAGGAAGGCTGGCATGCTTGCTGGCATCCCAGGCACCAAGCTGCTGCTAGGAGCACTGGCTTTGTGCATGATTGTCGCAGGCCTGTTCTTTTTTAAACCAAAGTCTGAGGATACTGTTGCGGACAACCGCTACAAAGTACAAGAAACCCGCAAAATAGTGCCAGGCTCAAATGCCGCTGTTGATGACAATAGCAGCCAAGCTGGTAATAGCAGTGGCAACAGTACTGGTGAGACAGATGCTGCCGTAACATCTTCTCAAAGCGATAGTGCCCGTAATACAGACGGTAATTTGGGTGATAGCTCAGACGGCAGTAACGTTGCTGACACCAGTAACGGAAATGGAAACGAAACTGTCAATACAGCAAATAATAATACTGGTGCAGATTCCAATAACGCTACAGCGACAAACGCGGCATCCAACAACGTTTCTGCTGCAAACAGCGCTAGTGCAGGTGCAGGTGCAGATAATCAAGCAATAAGCAACGCAGCAGAAACTGACAATGCGGCCGCCGAAGCGGCAGCTGCAGAGGCACAAGCCGAAGCAGATCGCCTGGCACAGGAAAAAGCGGCAAAAGAAGCCGAGGAAAAAGCAGCGGAGGCTGCAGCAGAAAAAGCCGCCGAACAAGCTATCGCAGATGCAAGAGCAAGGCAAGAAGCCGAAGCGAGAGCCGCTGCGGAAGCTGAAGAAGCTGCGGCAAAGGCTGCAGCGGATGCTGAAGCCGAAGCACTGAGCGCACGAATAGGTAAGCTCGAATCGCCCAATTGGATTCTGGTTCAAGACCCTTCACTTTTCACCGTGCAGATGATCGCTTCAACAGACAGCGAGTCCGTAGAACGTTTTATGGCTCGAAATAACCTGGAAGCACCCAATTCTATTTTCTCCTTTGATCGCAATGGCACCATCTGGCACGCACTAGTACATGGGCTTTATCCAACGATCTCTGCGGCGCGAGCTGAAATCGAGACGATGCCAGAATCTGCACGTAACAATCAGCCTTGGATCCGAGCAGTGGGTAGAATTCAGCAGTCTCTTAAAGAGCAAAGCCAGTAACGACATCAGCAACTCAATTTGCCTCCAGATTGGCTTGCTGGCGACCAGAGCACAGAACTATCGACTCCGTTTCACAACTCAAGTGCTTGTGCTCATTTAGATTTCGAATACGAAGAACACATCCAAATAAAAGCTAATCCATTGATATAGTTAGTATTTTTACTTGAAATAATCACATATTAGCTCGGTTCGCTGCATCCAGATGCAACCCTCGACAGCGGCCACATGATCTCTAAATAAGCAATTACAACGCGAAGCCTCTTAATAGACGCGCTCATCATCGCTATAATGGACGGCCGCACACGATTTGATGAGTAATCATATCGTTTGGCAGCAAACCGACGGCGACGATCTATGACCTACCTTGACAATCTTGCTCAAACCGGCCTTTATCAACCGGATTTCGAACACGATAACTGCGGTTTCGGCCTTATCGCGCAAATGGATGGACGCGCAAGCCATTGGTTGGTGCAAACCGCGATTACAGCGCTTGGTCGTATGACCCACCGAGGTGCCATCGGAGCTGATGGCAAAACGGGTGATGGCTGCGGTTTGTTGCTTCGTAAACCCACCGCCTTTTTACGCAGCGCAGCCGCCGAAGCCGGCATTAGCCTTGGCAGCGAATTCGCCACCGGCATTGTGTTCATGAGCCATGACCAGGAGATTGCTGACGAGGGTTTCGCTCGTCTGGAAGCGGAATGTACTGCACGCGGATTGATTTTCAATGGCTGGCGCACAGTACCCATCAACATCGACGCTTGTGGAGAACAAGCGCAAAACAGTGTCCCTCGCATCATGCAGCTGTTTGTCAGCGCAACAGATGAAATGGACACTGCCGAGTTCAATCGGCACTTGTATGTCATGCGCCGTCGCTCAGAACTTGCAATAGAGCCGATCGACCCGGAGTTCTATGTGTGCTCGCTTTCCTGCGATGTGATTTTGTATAAAGGCCTTGTCATGCCCGAATACCTGAGTAGCTTGTATCCCGACCTTGAAGATGAATCGCTCGAATCCTCCATTGCGGTTTTTCATCAGCGCTTCTCAACCAACACACTGCCTCAGTGGCGTCTGGCACAGCCGTTTAGATATCTTGCACATAACGGCGAGATAAACACCATTCAGGGAAATCGCAATTGGGCCAATGCACGCGCACCCAAATTACGCTCAGATGTGTTACCAGAATTACCAGAGCTTGTACCACTGGTTAGCCAGAGCGGTTCTGATTCCATGTCTTTAGATAACATGCTGGAAGTATTGTTATCTGGGGGTATCGATCTGTTCCGAGCTATGCGCATGTTGATCCCGCCCGCATGGCAAAACACCTGGGAGCTGGATTCAGACCTGCGCGCCTTTCTGGAATACAACTCCATGCACATGGAACCCTGGGATGGGCCTGCCGGCATCGTGTTGTCTGACGGTCGTTACGCGGGTTGTGTTTTAGATCGCAATGGCTTGCGTCCGGCGCGTTATGTCATCACAAAAGATCGACACATCACGCTGGCTTCAGAAGTCGGTGTCTACGATTACACGCCAAGCGAGGTCACGCAAAAGGGTCGCGTCAAGCCCGGAGAGATGCTGGCTATCGACACCCAGTCAGGCCGCTTACTCGAATCACAAGATATCAGCGACATTCTGAAGCATCAGCAGCCTTATTCAAAATGGTTACAGAAAAACAAGCGCCAGTTACGTTCGCGTTTACGCAATCTGCCACCAGCCAGTGCGCCGTTTTCAGACGAACAACTGGCTGTGTTTGAAAAAATGTTCAACATCACGTTTGAAGAACGTGACCAGATCATCCGTGTGCTGGCAGAGGGTGGGCAGGAAGCCATTGGTTCGATGGGTGATGACACACCATTCCCGGTTATGTCTGAACACGTAAGGCCTTTGTTCGATAATTTTCGCCAACAGTTTGCGCAGGTCACCAACCCGCCGATTGATCCGCTGCGAGAAACGATCGTTATGTCGCTCGAAACCTGTTTTGGGCGTGAGAAAAATCTGTTTCGTGAAACCATGCATCACGCCAACCGATTACTGGTTCGCTCGCCCGTTTTGTCACGCGAAAAATTCGATACCTTGCTTGCCATGGATGATGAGCCAGGTTATGAACATGCAAGAATATCCTTGCAATACGATCCAAACAAAAAAACCTTAGAGCAAGCGATATCGGACATCACCGAACAAGCAATAGCTCACGTCAAACAGGACCAACGAGCCATTCTTATTTTGTCCGACCGCGACCTTGATCAGCAACTGCTACCAATTCATGCACTGCTGGCAACCGGTGCTGTACATCATGCGCTGATTAAAACCGGCTGTCGATGTGATGCCAACATTGTATTGGAAACCGGTGTTGCAAGAGATTCTCACCATGTCGCGGTGTTGGTTGGTTATGGTGCAACGGCTATATACCCTTACCTTGCTTACGAATCGATACAAGGTATGTGCAGGACCGGTGAACTCAACAATCCCGACATACTAAAACTTGAACAGGACTACCGTAAGGGTATCAACAAAGGCCTGATGAAAATACTGTCCAAGATGGGCATATCCACCATCGCCAGCTACCGTGGTGCACAGCTGTTCGAAATCGTTGGCCTTGGTAGCGACATTGTTGATAAGTGTTTTACCGGCACAACCAGCCGCATAGAAGGCATGGACTTCAGCGATTTGGAATTTGACCAGCAAGTGCTGGCAACAGCCGCCTACGACCCACAAATTGAAGTCAGTCAGGGTGGTTTACTAAAATACATTCATGGCGGTGAATACCATGCTTATAACCCGGATGTCGTTAATCAACTACAAGCTGCCGTCAGTAGCGGTAACTACTCTGACTACAAAGTCTATGCAGATAACGTTGATCAACGCCGCCCTGCCATGCTACGAGATCTACTGGGGTTAAAGCTTGCCGATAGTGCCATTCCAATTGATTCAGTCGAACCCGTTGATGAGATATTAAAGCGTTTTGATTCTGCCGGTATGTCATTAGGTGCTTTATCACCCGAAGCACACGAAACTTTAGCCGAAGCCATGAACCGTTTGGGTGGCCGCTCTAACTCTGGAGAAGGTGGTGAAGATTTAGCGCGCTATGGCACATTGAAGATGTCCAAGATCAAGCAGGTAGCTTCTGGTCGATTTGGTGTAACGCCAAACTACCTTGTGAATGCAGAAGTATTGCAAATAAAAATTGCACAAGGTGCAAAGCCAGGTGAAGGTGGACAACTACCAGGCCACAAGGTAAACGAAATGATTGCACGCCTGCGACACAGTTCGCCTGGTGTTGCGTTGATCTCACCTCCACCACATCACGATATATATTCTATCGAAGATCTCGCGCAGCTTATTTTTGATTTAAAGCAGGTTAACCCGCAAGCCTTGATTTCTGTAAAACTGGTTGCTGAAGCTGGCGTTGGAACTATCGCCGCAGGTGTAACTAAAGCCTATGCAGATCTGATTACAATCTCTGGCTATGATGGTGGTACCGGTGCATCACCCCTAACCAGCGTTAAGTATGCTGGGTCCCCATGGGAGCTTGGTCTGTCCGAGACACACCAGGTATTACGCGCTAACGACCTTCGCAGTAAAGTACGCATACAAGCAGACGGTGGTTTAAAAACCGGACTGGATGTCATCAAAGCAGCAACCCTTGGTGCGGAGAGTTTTGGTTTCGGTACAGGCCCGATGATCGCCATGGGTTGTAAGTACCTGCGTATCTGTCACTTGAACAATTGCGCGACGGGTGTTGCAACTCAGCATAACGTTTTACGGATGCGCCACTTTAACGGTGATGTTGAAAAGGTCATGAATTACATGCGCTTTATCGCAGAAGATGTGCGACAGCATCTGGCATCTATTGGCGTAAAGTCCTTGAGTGACATTATTGGTAAAACTGAATTACTCGAACTATTGCCAGGCCAGACTGAACGTCAGAAAAAGATAGATCTGGCACCCTTACTCAGTACCGGGGATGTGCCTGAGAGTGCACCACGTTTTTGCATGGCCGAGCGTAATGAGCCACATGACAAAGGTTTCCTGGCCGAGCAGATGGTTTCGGATACTCGCAGCGCAATCCGTAAAAAAGCCGGTGGTGATTTTCACTATGAGATTAAAAACATCAACCGGTCGATTGGTGCACGCCTCTCTGGTGAGATCGCATTGCAGCATGGCGACAACGGCATGAACGATAACCCGATTAACATTTATTGTAAGGGTACTGCGGGGCAGTCATTTGGTGTCTGGAATGCCAGTGGTTTAAACCTGTATCTCGATGGCGATACCAATGACTATGCCGGCAAAGGTATGGCAGGTGGAAAAATCGTGGTTAGGATGCCTGCCGATGCGCGTTACTCTGGCAGAGAATCCACCATTGTAGGTAATACTTGTTTATACGGTGCTACCGGCGGTGAATTTTTTGCAGCAGGCCTTGCGGGTGAGCGTTTTGCTGTACGCAACAGTGGCGCTACTGCGGTAGTAGAAGGCGTTGGCGATCACGGCTGCGAATACATGACTGGCGGCAGTGTTGTGGTGCTTGGTAAAACCGGTGTTAATTTTGGTGCAGGTATGACAGGTGGTGTGGCGTTCGTGTTTGATCAGCATAATGTGTTCGTTGATCGTTACAACCACGAACTCATCGATATCCACAGATTGCATGCTGAATCAATGGAACGCTATCGTGATTACCTGTTATCACTGATAGAGCAGCATGTAAACGAAACCGGCAGTGCGCAGGGTCAGGAAATGGTTGATGACTATTACTCACTGGCAGCACGTTTCTGGCTGGTGAAACCCAAAGCATCGGAGTTATCGGAATTGCTTTCGACCTTGCATCGAGCCGCTTGATAACCTGTGGCTGGCCCTATTCCCCAGCACTTTATCGATGACTTGTTGAGCCGTATCGACATTGTCGATGTCATCAATGCACGTGTCACGTTAAAAAAAAGTGGCAGCAACTACAAAGCTTGCTGCCCTTTTCATGGAGAAAAAACCCCATCGTTTACCGTTAGCCAGACCAAGCAGTTTTACCACTGCTTTGGTTGCAATGAGAGCGGCAATGCCATTGGTTTTTTAATGGCCTATGACAATATGCATTTTGTCGATGCGATAGAAACCCTTGCAGAAAGCATCGGTGTTGAAGTGCCGCGCGATGAAAAGGCAGCACAGGTGCACAACGATAGCCGACCACTCTACAAACTAATGGAAGACGTCGCGCACTATTATCAGACAGAACTGCGTAAAAAAAACGAGGCTATCGAATACCTTAAAAACCGTGGGCTTGATGGTGAGACAGCAAAGCATTTCGGCATTGGCTTTGCACCAGATGGATGGGATGCACTGAATAAAGCCTTTAGTGATCAAGAACAGGCACTGATCAAAACCGGCATGTTAAAGCGCTCGGACAATGGCCGTGTTTATCAAGCCTTTCGCAATCGCATCATGTTTCCGATTCGTGATAGACGTGGCCGCACCATTGGCTTTGGTGGTCGTGTACTAAGCGATGAAGAACCCAAATACCTGAACTCCCCTGAAACACCGTTGTTCCATAAAGGCAGCGAACTCTACGGATTGTTTGAAGCACGAAAACATGCACAAGATGAAAATATGGCTATTGTGGTGGAAGGCTATATGGATGTTGTTGCACTGGCACAGCATGGCGTCAACAATGCGGTTGCAACGCTGGGTACTGCAGCCAATCAACAACACAGTGAAATACTGTTTAAAGTCGTACCAAACATTGTTTTTTGTTTTGATGGTGACAAAGCAGGACGCTCCGCAGCCTGGCGTGCATTAGTCAACACGTTACCTTGTCTTCAGGATGGCCGCGACGCGCACTTTCTTTTTCTACCAGACGGTGAAGACCCGGATTCTGTTGTCAGTGCCGGAGGGCAGGCAGCGTTTAAAGACTTACTTAGCGAACGGCAATCCATCATTGATGTGATGTATCAGCAACTCGCAGCTGATCTCGATATGAGTGAAATTGGTGGTCAGGCGACATTGGCAGATAAAGCCAAGCCGCTTTTACAAACCATACCCAATGGTGTTTACAAGCAGCTGGCGACGAGACGGCTTGAACGTCTTATCGGCTTACCCATGGGTAGCGAACAAGCAGGCGCTCGCAGCGGCGCTTATTCCAATAGAAGCTATCAGACACAATCTCGCTCTCAACCTGAACAGATCAAAGGCATGACTGCCATGAGCCGTGCTGTTATGTTGCTGCTGCAACACCCCAGTATAATTAGCACAATGCAAACCGACATGCTTCAATTTGATCAGAACATACGCGGCGCTGATGTTTTACAGGCACTCATAAACGATTGCCAGCAAGTCCCTGATATCAGTACAGCCCGATTACTGGAGCGTTTTAGAGAAGACCCAAACCACGGATTTTTAAACCAACTAGCGATTAAACCTTACTGGCCCGATAACCGTGAACTTGATGCTGAAACCGCCGCGACCGAATTTGCGCACAGCATTGATCAATTAAATCAGCGCAGCCAGAAAACCGAAGTAGACAAGCTCGACGCGTCAGCAAGAACAGGCCTGTTGTCTGTGAAAAAGAAACTCTGAGCAAGCTAACTTGTCATGAAAAGACAAGCACGTATCATTCGATCTTATACAGCGGAGAAACTTAACGCTGATAGCAACATAGAACTTGATCGGCGTTGCAGCCATCATCTTGCAACGGTGTTGCGTGCCCGTGAGGGTGATCAGATAATCTTGTTTAATGGGGATGGCTTAGACTACCCAGCGACATTGACTAAACTTGGCAAACAAAGCTTTGCCCGTTTAAGCACACCAAGGCGCAACGTTTGCGAATCACCTCTGCATATCACATTGCTGCAATGTGTATCCAAAGGTGATCGAATGGATACAACGATTCAAAAATCAACAGAGTTAGGCGTTAACGTAATAGTGCCTTTGTATTCGCAGCATTCCATAAAAGCATTGGACGCTAAACGCGAAGAAAAGAAGCTGAGCCATTGGCGGAACATAGCCATTAGTGCAAGTGAGCAAAGTGGCCGTAGTGTTGTGCCAGAGATTCTGGCCCCGCAGACTTTGAAAACAGCCCTGTCCGAGCTATTTGCACCGACTGAACAACAGGTTTACTTTGTTATGTCTCCGAATGAGCAAAACGAACCGGATGAAAGCGCTAAGCCACATAAAGATGGTAATGCAATCAAAGAGAATGCTGATACTGGCAATTCAGGCAATGCAGGCAATGCAGGCAATGCAGGCAATGCAGGCAATGCAGGCAATGCAGGCAATTCAGGCAATGCAGGCAATTCAGGCAATTCAGGCAATTCAGGCAATTCAGGCAATTCAGGCAATTCAGGCAATGATAAACCTGACATCGAAATTAAGCGCGTATCCATACTTGTTGGCCCCGAGTCGGGGCTGGACGTCGAAGAGATATCGATTGCCACCAATGCTGGCTTTATCCCCTGGCAACTAGGCCCACGAGTACTTCGAACAGAAACAGCAGCGCCTGCAGCTATTAGTGTATTGCAGTTAGTCTATGGAGATATTAGCCTGGATAGGTAAGCAGCTTGTAGTCTTAATAATCAGAACGCCCTTGCAACTCCTTAAAATCGCTCATCACCCAACGCGTGTATGAAGGGCGTATGGAAAGCCTCTGATACCACTGTTCAATATTGGCGGGGAATTCAATCTCCAATTCGATTGACCACAGTCTATGCAAGAAAACCGCTACTGAAATATCAGCTACTGTGGGCGAGCCACCCAACAAGTGACTATTATCTTGCAACTGATCTCCAAGCAAAGACAGACAACTGTTACACTCGTCAACACTTTTTTCGATAGCATTGATGTTGCGTTGTGCAGGTGGTGTGCGGTAGAACCCCCAGAACACACCCACAAACGCAGGCTCAAGTTTTGCTATTGACCAATCCATCCAACGTTCTTGTTCGCTTCGCTCATAAGCGTTAGAGGCGATCCATGTATTTTTTGAAAATGTATCTGCCAGGTAACGCACGATGGTGTTC
>CALHRQ010000032.1 GCA_938038175.1 uncultured Granulosicoccaceae bacterium
TTGCTGTTTTGGTTCAGGTCATCATGATTGACTTGGTGCTGGCAGGTGACAATGCGATTATTGTTGGTATGGTTGCCTCCCGCGTTCCTCCAGAGATGCGTAAAAAAGTCATCTTCTGGGGTATTGGTGCAGCTGTTGTCATGCGCATCTGCTTTTCACTTATTACCGTGCAACTACTGGGCATCGTAGGGCTGAAACTGATCGGAGGCTTACTACTGCTGTGGGTTTGCTGGCGTCTGTGGTCAGACCTCAGAGACGGTCACATGGATGAGGGTGCAGATGGAAATGCCGTGCCTTTCACATCAATGCGTCCAGCCATTATTCAAATAGTGATCGCTGATCTGTCGATGTCGATAGACAATGTATTAGCGATTGCCGGTGTTTCCAGAGACTACCCGGCCATTCTGGTTTTTGGCCTGGTCCTGTCGGTCGCGTTTATGATTTTTGCCGCCACGCTGATTGCCAACCTACTTAAAAAGTACCCATGGATTGCCTACGTTGGGCTTGTGTTTATTTTCTATGTGGCCCTAATCATGATGTGGGAGGGTGGCCAGGAGATTTTTACGCACCTTGTCTAACAAGCGAAAAAACATCATGTTTTCACTGGAAGGAAAGACAGCAATGGTTACCGGTGCCACGTCCGGCATTGGAAAAGCACAAGCCGTTGCTCTGGCTAAGGCCGGAGCAACCGTTGTGCTGGTTGGCAGGCGTGAACAGGCCTTAAATGAAACCGCAGCCACGATACTAGCCAGCGGTGCCAGTGCCTTTGCTTTGGCAGCTGATCTTACACAGCGTGAGCAGTTCTCAGAGCTCACCAAGTCAGCCTGTGAGTTCACTGGTTCTATCGATATACTTTTCAATACAGCGGGTGTTAATTTTCGACAATCGCCTGATGACATAACGATAAAAAGCTGGGATAACACCCTCAACCTGAACCTGTCAGTACCGTTTTTTCTAGCGCAGTCATTAATACCCGGCATGGCAAAGAAAGGCTGGGGCAAGATAATCAATATAGCCTCACTGCAGACATCGCGCGCATTCGCAAATGGGATGGCCTACGGTGCATCCAAAGGCGGTGTCGGCCAGCTCACCAGAGCCATGGCTGAAGCCTGGTCTTCGCAGGGCATAAGCTGTAATGCAATAGCGCCAGGTTTTTTCCCAACCGAACTTACCGCCCCGGTTTTTGAGCAAAGCGATCTGACCGACAAGCTTGCCGCACAAACAGCGATTGGACGAAATGGGGAGCTAGCGGACCTTGATGGCATCAGCGTATTTCTAGCATCCCATGCATCTGATTACATCACCGGCCAGGTAATCTATATTGATGGCGGATTTACGGCTAAGTAGATTGACGCAACATATATTAGCCAACCAATCGGCTAAAAAAGCCGATTTTTAGCGCTACCGCTTCCACACAGCGCCAACTTACTCTATTCTTTAACAGCGCAGTTAGCCATCATTGCAAATAGCAGAACTTGCAGCGCAAGCAGTCAATCTACAACCACCTAAAAGCATTACAAACAAAACGATAACAGCAACATGAAAGCACTCGTATACACCGGCAAACTGGGAATGGAAATCCGCGATGAGCCAATGCCCTCCCCCGGTGAGAATCAATCGCTGATTCAGGTTGATGCTGCAGGCATTTGTGGATCAGATATGCATGCCTATCATGGTTTGGACCCTAGACGTGTCCCTCCAATGATACTTGGGCATGAAATCGCTGGCAAAGTGCTTGAAGGACCAATGAAAGGCAAACGCGTTGCTATAAACCCATTGATCAGCTGCATGCAATGCCGCGAATGCCGTATGGGGCACAACCACCGATGTCCGCATAGGGACTTAATTGGCCTTGGCAGGGCTGGAGGCTACTCAGAATTTCTCGTTGCCGATAACATTAACCTGTTTGAAATCAGCGATAAGCTAAGCGCTAAAAATGCCAGCCTGATGGAACCAACCGCTGTGTCACTGCATGCTGTAGTCATGGCAGAAAAAATACTCACGCGCCCCATTACAGAATCACGTGCATTAGTCATCGGCGGGGGCGCCATTGGTGTACTTGCCGCGTTAATCCTTAAACAAAAAGGTGTGCGTGAGCTGACTATTGCTGAGACCTCGAAGGCACGACGAGACACACTGAAAACAATTGGCTGTGGTGAAACGCATGACCCAATAGCTGACTCACCACTTTCCGAAAGCAGTTTTGATCTGGTTGTGGATGCAGTTGGTAGCGGCAGAACCCGCTCAGAAGCCAGTCGTGTTACGCGGGCCGGTGGCGTAATTTCGCATATTGGTTTGCAGGATAATGAACCTGGTCTTGATACACGCAAGCTAACCTTGCAAGAAATAACGTTTATTGGCCACTACACATACACCGCAACCGACCTGCAGGCAGCCCTTAATCTTATAGATGAAGGTGGCTTGGGAGATCTTAGCTGGGTGGAATCGCGTTCGCTTGACGACGGCGCGCAAGCTTTCGATGATATACATACGGGCATAGCCTCTGCCCCTAAAATTGTCCTTCACCCGGCAGAATGGACTTGAAGAATAAAATGGAGTTGAAGAAAACTAACTGGAGTTAAATTCCTGGGAGTTGTTGTTTTGCGTTTTATCTTTTTTATCGCAATCTTTATTGGCTTTTTCGGTTTTGTTCCCACAGCCATTGCCGTTCAGTTCGAATGCGCAAGAGACAATGATACGCGCTTCATTAAGCTTGATTTACCAGGGGAGACACATCTCTGCGAGGTCAGTGTAACCGAAAGTTCCGGAATACGTGATATCAAGTGGTACGCTAATCATGACAGCAACTTCTGTTCTATTAAAGTGAGGGAACTAAAAAACAAATATGTCGAATTGTGGGGCTTTAGCTGCAAAAGCTGGCCTGATACAGACGGAATAGATAAGCTCACAAATCGCCACAGAGCCATATTAGATCAAGAACTGAAACAGCTGATTTCACAGGGTAAAACTGCTGCGGATCCATTTGATGTAAAGAGCGTAAAAGCCCTGGCACGCATCAGTGAAAAAATATCAAGCACACTTGTACTGCAATTTTTTCTACAAGATAAAAAAAACGTTCAGCCGCAGGACAAAACACTGATTATTTCTGACGATGGTATTGAGTGGCAAACCATGGCGAGCATCGATGTATTGGCAAGCCATATAGAACCGAACAATGGTTATAAAATAGATACGGCGATAATCGCAGCGATTACAGACGTGGGCGCCCTCGAAGTCATTACCGCCTTAGAAAAAACCAGCACAGAAAATAATGCACGAACCGCTAGCTGCTATGGTAGCCAGATACTACTCCCGGATTCCATTGGCTCATTGATACCACGATCACCACATCGTTTTGTTTGCAATAACTCTAACGAACAAAAGCAATGAACAATAACTTAACTGGCTAAAGGCCAGCAAATACGGCGAACAACCATCAACTTAAAACCCTTATCCCATAAAATCAATGTAGCTTCGCACCATTAGCCACTTTGTCGTTTGCGACACTGGCATCAGGTATAGCGAGCACAACGGCACCGTCTTCATTAGCAAACCCGGTAACAAGACACTGCGACATAAACGGCCCTATCTGTTTTTGAGGGAAGTTCACCACCGCCATTATCTGCCTACCAAGTAATACATCTTTAGTATAAAGCTCAGTGATCTGAGCGCTCGATTTAAGCTGACCAATATCTCCACCAAATTCAATTGTCAGCTTATATGCAGGCTTTCTAGCTTCAGGGAAATCATCAACAGCGATAATTGTCCCTACACGCAATTCGACTTGTTCGAAATCACCCCATTCTATCGTTTTCATATACTTATATTTCTCATTCAACACACAAATTAACGTCCAAGTATCAACCCTGACAATACCCACACCCACACTATGGGCATCGGCATCGGCATCGGCATCGCCACAGGACACCAGCACCAGCACCAGCACCAGCACGGGAGTTTACAACGAAACCCGGAAAAGTGAATTAATACCGACTCGCTTGTACCGCGCTTCATGCCAAGGTCAGACAATAAACCAGTAAAAACAACGCCTCCATAAACGAGCAACAACGCACAGTCATAACGTTAACAGTGTCACTAACGCAACGGAATTTGCTTCCCAGGACGCAATTACCACACTTGAGTTCTACTTATTCTCAGGTCCGCCGAAAACTCCCTTGAGGAGGACGATCTATGCGCCCTACAGGGCCACTTTCGTCTTGAGAAAAATATAAAAACGCATAAAAGCGAGTCAGAACAAATGAATTTTATAAAATCAACATTGATCGCAACAGCAGTCGTGGTAACGGTAGGTTGTGCAACTGATGACCCTAATCGACGTGCCAAAACTGGCGCGGCCATTGGTGCAATAGCAGGCGGCATTCTTGGTAACCAATCATCCAGCGAGAATGGAAAAATTGTTGGTGTTGGCGTTGGCGCATTAACGGGAGCGGCAATCGGCAACTATATGGACAAGCAACAGCAAAAATTGCAGCAGCAACTCGCTCAGGAACAGGCTAATAATCAAATTGACCTTACTCGTATTGATGAAGAGACTATCAAGCTCGACGTCAGCAGCGAAGTGTCGTTTGATGTTAACAAGGCAACAATTAAACCCAGCTTTCGTCAAAGCCTGAGCAAGTTGGCGGGTATCATTTCTGAGTACGACCAGACCGCTGTGCATATTATTGGACATACCGATAGCACTGGCACTCAAAGCTACAATCAGCAGTTATCAGAAAATCGCGCTGGCTCGGTTGGCCGCTACCTCAGCCGCAATGGTGTAAAACGTACTCGAATGCGTCTGGCAGGCAGAGGTGAATCACAACCTGTCGCAGATAATACTTCCAGCAGTGGTCGCAGCCAAAACCGCCGAGTTGAAATCTATCTAAAGCCGATCGTTGAGGGCCGAGAGAACGAAGCATACCGTTCTCCCAGGTAAACAATAAAAACATCCGTAACGCGCGGATAGTTTTAACAATAAGGCCGCTGAACGCGGCCTTATTTTTGGGCAGTACTTTAAAACAGATACAGTTAATTTAAAGTGGCCAGAATATCAAAATCAGCGGCACACTAATCACTGTAATAATGACTTCCAACGGCAATCCCATACGCCAGTAGTCACCAAATTTATAACCACCGGGCCCCATCACCAAGGTATTGCACTGGTGCCCTATCGGTGTCAAAAATGCACACGAAGCACCAACTGCAACGCTCATTAAAAAAGGATCTGCATTTACATTTAATGCGTTGGACATAGCAATACCCAATGGAGCCATGACAAGAGCTGTGGCTGCGTTGTTAATAACATCCGACAACAGCATGGTAACAACCAGCAGCAGTGTCAGAATCAACGGTATTGGCATACCTTGTGTCCAACTAATAAGAGAATCTGCAACCAGTTGAGTCGTACCGGTTGTTGTCAAGGCATTACCAACTGGGATCATTGCAGCAAGTAAAACAATCACAGGCCAGCTTACATCGTCATAGAGCTGCCTTGCTGACAAAATACCAGTTAGGATATACGCCATAATAGCCAGAATAAATGCTGTGGTTAAGGACGTTACACCAGCAATACCCAGGGTGATCGCAATGGCGAAAATAGCTGCTGCTACAGCCACTCGTTTCGAGCGATTCAAATCAATTGGTCTGGCAGCTAATGGCCAGAGCCCCAGCTTCTGGAACTGCTCATCGACAGTGTCGGTATCTCCCTTGACGAGCAACACATCACCGGCGCGGAATATCTGCTGACGCAACCGTTTGAGCACTGGCCGACCATTCCTGGCAATCCCGACTAACGCAACCGTCCTGCCAGTTTGACGGCGAATAAATTCAACTCCTTGCCCCACAAGTTCTGA
>CALHRQ010000033.1 GCA_938038175.1 uncultured Granulosicoccaceae bacterium
TTGGCTGATATTCTGGCGATCTATATCTATCACCACAACACGTACACGGTTTTACATCCATCTAAAAACCAATCGTAAAAACGAAAATACCGATGTTATTGCAAAGATGAGATTAACAACAATCTGGTACGCCATTTAGCAGTGGGTGCGGTGCTAGCTATTAAGAGCGTGATTTAATTGTGCTACTCAATCATAAACCGCCGCACCATCCTCAGCTGAAGTTAGACGCTTGTTAATCAAATCTTTTACAGTGCCCGTTTTCGGCCATTCTGGCTCAATATAAGCTTCAGCTCGCTTGTTCATCAGCGCATCGTTCGGCACATCGCGTTCATCGAGTAAGTTTATTTGCCGCGATCCCATGGAAAACTCGACTTGTTCGCCATTTTGCAATTGCCGCAGACGGTTGCGAGGCAGGTGATAAGCAGCCTTAGCGCGTGTGCCAGCAAACCCTGAAGTGCGTTGATCAGTGAGCAATAGAATATCCAGCTCTGGATCTTGCTCTAATGCTGCTGTGATTGTGTAGTTAACAGTGAGCAGTTCTACTGTGGATTGATCACCGGTGATGACATAGCAGGTGTTGTTTTTAAAGTCTGTACCATTTTGGGTGTCTTTATAAAAAGCGGTTTGGTTTTCGCACATATGCACGCTAAAAGGTTTAGAGCCCTTTGACTGCTTGCCTTCTTTTACCCATGCGCCGCCAGGGCAAAGGTTACCGGTGTACAGTACAACAGCAGGAGACTTCAGTAATGGTTTTTCCAGCGAATAAAAGATTTTCTGACTGTTGAAATCGAGATCTGGTGCGTCTTTGTATAGGTTTGATAGGCGTGGACCAAAGAGGGTCGTGACATCATCAAGTATGCCTTCGCTTACCAGGTACTTAATGACTGACGGTAACATTGAACCAATGTTGTTGACAGTATATTTACCTATCGGTTGCAAATCGCATATCCAAGGCATTGCCTTCATTGTCGACCAGACGGACGCAGGAGTGTATGTAAGGCCCCAGCTCTTTGTAATGAATGGCATGTGCAGTGGCAGGTTGGTCGATAAGCCAAATAAGGCTATGGCTTTTGTATAGTTTTCAAAATTATTTTTGTTGATGACATCCGCCGGTACAATTGATTGTTCCAGAGCGTCCCGATACAGCGCCACAGTTTGTCTGGTAAATACCTCTCTGGCTTTTGGTGTGCCGTGCAAGTCTTCACCTGCCAGTATAAATCCACCGCAACACATCGCCAGATATTGCGACATGGCAGAAGCAAGATTCTCACATACTCCTACATCATAGACGGTGCGTTCGCGCAAGGATTGCACCTCTGCTGCATCGGTCTGACCAGCTAAATAACGGACTCTTGCATTGGCCAGATCACCAAAGGTGACTTCGTGACCGTTATCTAGCTTACCCACACTACGGTGCCCAGAATGCAGCAGCGCCCAAGGCATATAACGATAGGGCTCGATACCCATGGTATGTAATAACATGGGGTAGGATTTGTCACAGCCACCTCCTGCCAGGATTCCCCAGGGTGTCATTAAACCTATGGTGCCCTGAACCGTCCATGCAGTTGTAAATTTATACGCGTTCGAAAAACCTTGTCCGGATGCATCCATCCCACGGTGATCGGTAAAACCGGAAAAAGGGACTTCGTAAAGTGCGGGACCGGTCTTCTCTGCTAACAATTTTTTTGCCAGCGTAAACATTTCTACCAGGCTTTGATCGCACGGTGAACCCATCGGGTATATGCCCAACAACGGTGTATCCAGATTGCCTTCGGGTTTGAACACGGCCTGGTAGTGCTGATCTCCGGTCCAGGCGATGGCGCTGTCGTCGATATCCGCGGAGAGTAGATCTGGAAAATTCAGAAGTCTTGGGTCTCGTTTGAGTTTCATGTGTTGGTTTATCGCGAATGGGTAAGGTATTTTACAGGTTTGCGCACTGGCTATGTATCTACGCTATACAAGATAAAATCTGATTTTGATGCGTAAGTGTCATAGAGTTTTCGACCCGCGTAGTTAAATTCCTGCGTAAGCCATCTGACGTTGGAGATATTGTTTTCTCTGGCAAAACTGAATACATGATCTATCAATGCCCGCCCCGCACCCTGGTTGCGTTGTTCTGGTCTTACATATAAATCACTTAAGTAACACACTTTAGAGCCGGCAAGTGAACGGTGCATAAGTTGGTATTGCGTGAACCCGAATGCAGCACCTTCATCGTTAATAATCAAGTCGCACCAGAACTCTTCCGTTTCATTAAATATCCAGCTCCACACGGTATCCTGAGCATGGTTTGGTACGCTGGTCTTGTAGAAAGCGGCGTACTCATCAAGCAGTGTTTTCCAGACTGTTTTGTCGGTGCTTTCCAGTGCTCTGATTTTCATTGTTCTGGTTTTGTGTTTGGAAAGTTGTGAGAGATTTATTATTTGCTTCTTTTGTCTTGCTATTGTTGGTGTTGCTGGAACTTTGTTTTAGCGTTCAAACCGGCTTGTCCACTCCCACCATCTGACCTTTGCAAACATGCCAATGCTAAGAAGGGGCTGCGGCGGCAGCTTGCTCGGTTTTCCCAGGGCCAGCATATCATCGAGTAAAGATGAATGTTTATCAGATGCCATCTCAGCAGCGAGTTTGCCCGCCATTGTGCCTTTTGTCATGCCTACGCCATTTTGCACCATGGCTGAAAACACATTAGGCGCTAGCTGACCGAACCCTGGGGCAAAATTTTGCGCCAGTGCTACCTGGCCGGTCCAAGTGTGTTCTATAGGGTCGTTTTTTATCATTGGGAAGCGAGCATTGATTTGCTTTTTCTGCAGCGCACGGGAATCAGCGTAAGCGGCTTTACTGACTGTGTCGCGCTGATGCGTGCGCCAAAAGCTTCGCATGATAATGCGATGGTCCATTGTATAACGGATAGTTGGTCCACCGAATGCCATTGCAGGTACCATACCCCAGTTTGAAGGGTTACCAAGTGCTTCGCGTTCGCTTTTATCAAGCGGCCTTGTCATGCTTGCAAAGGCCTGTAAGGTAAAGACTTGTCGTTTTAGTTGTCCTAAAAACGGTGCAAAACCGTTGACTGCCAGTATGACCTTATCAGCAACAACCGATGCAAGCGGTGTTTGAACACGTATGGTTTTACCGTAGTCAATGTGAGTAACTGGCGTGTTCTCATAAAAACGGACGTTGCTGGGCAAGCTGTCGCCGAGACCACGCATTAATGCAGCTGGTTGCATTAGTACGGTGCCAGGTGTTTTGATAGCGCGATGATAATACTCCAGCCCGGTACCAGCCCGGATTTGTGAACGATCAAGATCTTTATAAGGCTCATTCAGAAGATCAAGGCCTTTGATAAACCCATCCAACACCTTACTGCCTTGTTTACTTTTTGCGGCCATGTACTGACCTTGTGGGCTCCACTGGCAGTCGATCTCATGCGTCTCAACCAGTTCGCTTAGCCATTGTGTTGCGCTTCGAGCAATTCTCAACGAGCGCTTGAGCGTATCAAGATCGTTTAGGTCAGCACCTACGTTATGGGGTAGATCAATCACAAAGCCTGAGTTGCGTGCTGATGCACCATCACCGAGTTTTGCCGCTTCCAGCAGAACGACTTCCTGATTGGGGTTGAGTATTGCGGCACTTCTTGCTGCCGCAAGCCCAGCTGCACCAGCGCCAATGATCAGTAAAGGTATGCGTGTATCAGAGGCAAGGGCAGGTCGATACTGGCGTGGTGAGAGTGAATTTGTCCAGCCATTAAAGCTATCATGCGTTGGTAGTCGTTCTACTTTCACGCGTCTGCCCAATTAGCAGGGTGGATGGCATAAAAAATCAGTGCATCTTTTGCTTCGTATTCAAGCGCGGTGCCTTTAGGCAACCAGATGGTATCGAGTGGCCCAGCGGTGAATTGCTGTGCGTCAGTGTGTACGGTTAGTTCTCCCTCCAACACCAACAGGATTTCATCATATTTTATCGTCCAGGGAAAACGTGCATTCGTGAGGCGGCCAAAACCGCTACCAAGTTCGCTAAGTTGTTCCGCACCTGAAATAACGGCAGCTGATGCTTGCTCCCCATACTCGAAACGCGGATTGAAAGTCAGTGTGGAGAACTTCTTTAAGTAGGCTTCACGCATAAACGCCATCCTGATGGAAACAGCTTAGTAGAGTAGACTGGCTACGGCGGGCTCGCAAGCCTTTTGTTCTGCTCGCAAGCGCTGTTTCAGGTTTGCACCCGAGGTTGGTTGCTGGTGCATGGAGAAAGCCCTTTCGGTTGTGGAAATTGCCGTTTGCTGGTGGAATAAAATGCCTTATTGGTTGCGGCCGCTATCTTGCATTGATCTGGCTAACTCCAGACGTTCACCGCTCTGGCTGCTAAGAACATTTTAGGCCGCTGGGCCTTATTCATTAAGCTTGGATGCTGAAATGCTGAAATCAGGAATAGTACTATGTTGAAACCCTTTGTAACTGGGCTCATGCGAGCCTTCATTTGTGTTTTGTGTTTTGCGGGTTTTATTGACAAGGGCTATGCGCAAAGTGCTGTTTGGAAAGTTTCAGGCGAACAACATTCACTGTATATCGGTGGCACTTTGCATATTTTAAAGCCTTCCGACTTCCCATTGCCAAAGCAGTTTGACGAGGCATACAGTGTTACGGAAACGTTGGTGCTTGAGGCGGATTTGAGTGATTTCGGTTCAGGCGATGCTCAGAACGAATTGACATCGATGATGATGTGGCAAGACGGATCAAAATTAAGCGATCACCTGAATGCTGCCACTCTGGAACGCTTGACAAAAAAGCTGAAAACCTATGGTTTGCCAGCCAATGTTTTAATGGATTTTAAGCCAGGGCTCGCTTCGATGACCATGGGTATGATTGAACTAGGCTCGCATGGCTTAAGTGAAGAAGGTGTTGACACCTTCTACGACAAGAAAGCGCGCAAAGATAATCGCAAAATAGTCGGATTAGAAACCACTAAACAGCAGCTGGGTTTCGTTGCGAACATGGGGATGAAAAACCCGGATGCATTTATCAATTACAGCATCGATGATCTAAATGAGATTGGACCGGTTATTGACAAGTTATCAAAAGCCTGGCGTCAGGGTGATATGCAAGCGTTGTCAGTACTGATGATTGATAAAATGCAATCTTTGTACCCTGACATTTACAGCAGTCTGCTAGTTGAGCGCAATAAAGCGTGGTTGCCCAAGTTAATTGAGATGCTTGGCGATGCAGAAACAGAGCTTGTGCTGGTCGGCGTAGGCCACCTTGCTGGTGAAGACAGTGTTCTCGCCTTACTTAAAGGTGCAGGTTATAAAATTGAGCAACTTCCGTAAAAAATATCTTATCTATTTGACCGGCATCTCTTTAATATATAAATCCCGCTTTGGAAACGGAATTTCAATACCCGCTTTGTTGAGTATGTCGTAGACGTTTTTATTCAGTTCATGTGCAATCCGGCCCTTATGCTCTGGGGCGACTATCCAGGCAAGTAGTTCGAAATCGAGGCTGGAATCACCGAAGCCACGCATGCGCACCGACGGTGCGGGCATCGTACAGACCTCTTTATGTTCACGTGCCAATGCTTCGAGCAATTTTTCAACTTCATGAACATCACTCCCATAAGCGACGCCCACTGGTATACGCAAACGCATTTTTTCATGTGGGCCGCCACTTTCGTTGATAATTTTCGCGTTGCCCATGACAGAGTTTGGTACGGTTATTTCAACATCATCTCGAGTTAGCAGGCGTGTACTGCGCATACCAATGTGCGTGATCATACCTCGCTCACCGCTATCAAGATTGATGTAATCGCCCAGTTTGTAAGGCGAATCTATCAGAATAAAAAATCCTGCAAAGAGATTGGCTAGCGTATCTTGAGCCGCGAAACCTACTGCAAGACCCACAATACCTGCTGATGCCAGCCAACCAACCGGGTTAACTCCCCAAATAATCAGTAAGCCATAACTGCCAACCAGCATGATGACAAGTTTGGAGATAATATCCAGTAGTGGCATTGAACGTTCTTCTATCGCGGCAAAGCGGTGATGATTTCTTGCAAGTGCACTGAGTAGTTCGCTGGATAAAAAGAAGCTCGCTCTGATTAATGTCACAACAATCAGCGAGAGAAGAATTTTGACGATAATATCGGTGCCAACAGGCAGCTTGGCAGCTCTTACTGCCAGTGTGAGTCCAAAAAGAAAAACAACATTAAACAGCGGTTTTTTGAGTCCGGTTAAAACTCGGTCGTCAAGCTCGGTTTGAGTATTACTCACAAGCTTGCCAATGCTACGAACCAGAATTGCGCGAATAACAAAAGCCAGTATGTAGAACAGTACAACGATAAACACTGCTCCCAGTATGGGGTACTGCGCTAGAGTGTTCCAGTAGGGCAGCAGGGCATCTGGCAGCCAATCCGCAAACTCAGGCAGGTTTTCGCTAACTTCAATCAGTGTGTTTCCGCCGTCTGCCATAGTCGTTGTTATTTCACTTCTAATTAATTGTAAGTGCTGCTATTGAGTCAGGATTTCCCAAAGTGATTGGGATTATGGGTAACCGGATTAACCTGCAGAGTTAAGGGTTAGGGTAACTTGGATTGTACAATGTGGTCACTAGCGCTGGAAAAACAGGACAGCACAGAGTGATTATAGTGCGATAGTCACAAATTTAGTTGCAATGCGGGAGTTTAGTTGTTTGGCATCGCTTGATCATTGCAATACACTGTCTTCTGAAACGAGTTGCAGGAATAAAACGATGAAGCGAGTTGGTGTTATTGGTATCGGGGATATGGGCAGTGGCCTTGCTAAAAATCTGATTAAAAATGGTTTCCAGACAAGTGGCCATGATCTATTAGAGCATCGTATGGCCGCTTTTAGTGATATGGGCGGCGTTACTGCTAGTTCAGCTGGAGAGGTCGGCCAACAATCGGATGCGGTTTTCGTTATGGTCATGACAGGAGACGAGGCCAAGGATGTCATTCTGGGCGAAAACGGTTTGATGGCGACAATGCCAAAAGGCGGTGCAGTTATTCTGAGCGCCACAATCAAACCAGTGGAGGCAAGGGCGATTGGTGAGGCGATGGCCAACTCCGGAATTCACCTTATAGATACACCGGTATCGGGTGGTTTTCCAGGTGCACAGGGAGGCACTCTAACGCTAATGGCAGCAGCGCCTGATGCCGTGCTTGATGAATTCGCGGATGTAATGCAGGCTGTGTCTGGATCAATACACCGTGTTGGCAAGCTTCCTGGCGAGGGGCAAACCATGAAAGCCTGTTTGCAGTCATTGATAGGTGCGATCTTTTCCGCTGCTTTTGAAGCTACAACGCTTGCTGCCAAAGCAGGTGTAAATGGTGAATCGCTTTTTAATGTGTTTTCAAGTTCGAGTGCTGGTTGTGGTGTGACAAACTCAGCGGTCGAAAATATTATCGATAGGCAGTTTGAAGGTACTGGTAGCCATATCAACACCATGCATAAAGACCTGACAATTTCACTTGATCTTGCAACAGAGTTGGGTGTACCAATGTATATGGCAT
>CALHRQ010000034.1 GCA_938038175.1 uncultured Granulosicoccaceae bacterium
ATAAAATGAAGAATACGGTACTCACCGATCTTAAAAAAGTAGGTGCCGCTCATTTCGATAATGAACCAGAATCAATTGTTGTCTCAGGTAAGCGCAGTGCTGAAATACTAGCTATGGCAGACGAATGGAAGGCAAACCTAATCATATTCGGCTGTCGACCGAAGGATGCTGTTGGCGGCGAACTTATGTTGGGCTCTTGCGGGCTCACTGTGTCAGAACGCGCGAAGTGCAATGTGTTGATCGCCCGTTGATTACGCTTTGATTGCAAATGCGCTACAAGTCCTTGCTCCGACGAATGAGCCGCAGACCGCTACTAGGGTCAGTAATTAAAAAGGCAGTGCAGCCAGATTAATTGAAAAACTGCTGTTTATGACTTCTAACAAAATCTCTGAGCACAGCAAGCCGATCTTCGATCTCAGGCGTTGCGTTTTTGACTGAGCCGTACGCGGCGCCTAACTCGTTTTCCAGATACAACTCATTTGCATCCACCACCTTAACGCTATCATTCGGCTCACCTTCATGTTCAGGTGGGGCTTTTTCGTTTAGCTCAGCATCTGTACTTGTACCTGTATCCGTTTTTGTAGTCGTGGTAATGGTAACAAACCGATCAAACACGGCCGATAACGCATTAGCCTCGTCCACCAAACCAAAATAACGAAAGGCACTGATAATTTCCTTCATATCTTCTTCATCAGCACCGTTTAACGCTCCCCAGCCATCACTCATACATTCCAGTTCAAACTCCATCATTTTTACCAGTGGTGCATACGCCTCCGGTAGCTGACTCCATTCAAACTCTTTCGGTGCTAGCAGCAGAGCGTAGGGTAGCTCTTTTAATAGAAATTCATCCAAAATATCATCATCATTGATATCCCAGAACTGTAATTCTGAACTGAGCGATTCAGGCCGTGTCGGCATAGCCATTTCTTGTGAAGAAAACTGATTTAATACGGCAGCTTGTTCATTAAAGCGCTTACGCTGCTTGATTAACTCTTTTTCGATTGATTCCGGAATGCGCATACAAACTTACCACCGTTTATGGTTTGCTTATCGAGTGTAAAAATTCACATCATGCTCAACGATGCTGTCATTATCGAAAATAAAGCGGCCTTCAACCGTTTCACCACCAAGCACACGTGGCAACCATAAACGATCGTCTGCCCACATTTCTTCGTAGGGTATGTTTTTTTGATCAAACCACAGTGGCGCAGCCTCATCTGTTTCGGTCGGGGTGCCGGAAAATTCTCTGGTTAAAAAAACCGTTACATCTATTGAATACCCGTCTATAAACTGAAACCGTAATCGACCAGCAAATGCCAGATTGGATATAACGATAGCTAACTCTTCTTTGACTTCTCGGATAGCACAGTTTTTTAATGTTTCATTGGCTTCGAGTTTGCCGCCTGGGCCATTTATTTTTCCAGCACCCAATCCGCGTTTTTTGCGAATCAATAAAACTTGTGTGTCGGTGCAAACAAACACCAATGTCGCTGTATCGATAGCAGTCCATTTTTCATCTATCTGCACAAGCGAATAGATCATCGTTTTGTTCACGACGGTATGCCATCAAAAAACTCAACTTTACCTGTTTCCAGAGAATATTCTGCGCCTACAATGAGCAGTTTTTTGGTGTTAACACGTTCTTCAAGCAGACGTGAACCATGTCTTAAGTGATCTGCCGCCAGACGAATATTCGCCTTGATCGCTTGAGCCAGTAATTCGTCTTTATCGTCCGCCAGGGACGACTCTACCAATGTTGCAACCGCTGGGCTAATACGCTCTACAATGGACCACAAGTTGGGGGTGCGTGCTTCTACTTTTCGTTCCAGCTCTGTAAGGGTTGCCTTGACAGCGCCACAATTGGAATGTCCAAGTACAACAACCAGTGGCGTTTCAAACTGCTGTACCGCGAATTCAACACTCCCTACTTGAGAAGGCGCAGCTACATTGCCTGCGACACGAATAACGAATAGATCACCAAAGCCTTGATCAAAAACAAGTTCAGCGGGAACGCGAGAATCCGAGCACCCGAGAATGATAGCGGCTGGCTTTTGCCCCTCTAGCAACTCGCTTCGCCTATCCGCGCTGTCAAGTATCTCAATGCTACGAACATTGGATACAAATCGTTCATTACCCGATTTGAGCTTCTCGAGCGCATCTAGTGCAGCTTGCATAACAGTCGCAGTCAGTGTGTTTGGGGACGTTCATTTTAACCAATCTATACCAAGCTGGCTTACCCACGTGCACTTGCCTTGGTAAATAAGATGCTTCGCAAACTCAGTTCAGCATTACCAGCAATTACTCTTGGATTAACTAAAAAAATGGCTTGGCAGGGAGATGGCTTGGACAAATTTGCGTGCATAGCGATAGAAAAGCTATTGGATCAATATTGGTTTTTTGCTACTTTTTCTATCATACATTCAACTAAATCGTCATTGTTCCTCGACTTTTGGCTAGTTTTGCTAACAGATGCTAGAGCTTACAAGCATAACTCGCCATAATACCGGTCATCAGACTGTGTGCCAGACAATAATGGGGTAAGAACGCGGCTAACTAGCATTAGAGTAAACGCTGGAAGATTAAACACGGAACGTCAATACCCAGCCAATGCCGCACTAAAACACGATGAAGATATTACTAGTAGAAGACCACCGACTCGTCGCTGATGCCATGAAAATCATGCTCAAGGAAATCGAGCCCGGTGTCGAAATCACCGCTTGCTACTCCACTCAACATGCGCTTACATCGGTTGACAACGGCATAGATCTAGACCTTATTCTCACTGATCTATTCATGCCCGGTATAGATGGAATGGGGCTGTTGGCCGGTTTAAAAAACCGCGGTGTTACTACCCCAGTGGTAGTCATCAGCGGCGCAGATGATGACAAATATGTACGTGAAGCAATGGCTCACGGTGCTTCAGGTTTTATCCAAAAAACGTTACCCGGCGCAGAAATGATGGCAGGCCTCAAGGAAGTCATTGAGGGTGGGTGCTTTTTTCCACAACGGTTTCTCACCAAAGAAGTTCGCAACTGCTCAAGCGAAGAAAACCCCAGGGACGCAGTTCCAAAACCAGGTAACAAACAATTTCAGGTGCTTCGGCTTATGGCAGATGGCAATTCCAACAAGCAGATATCCCAAATTGTTGGTATCAGTGAGGCCACCGTCAAGTATCACACTTCCCAGCTATTTAAACTTCTGTCTGTTAAAAATCGCACATCTTGTGTACGTGAAGCCTATAACTGCGGCTTACTAGTAGCTGCAGAAGAATCACAGGCTTAAAACAAAACGTTTTTGGTGTTGCGCCCGATTTATAGGTGTTGCATCCGAGCTTAAGTATCCAATCGGAACCAGTAGGAAAAAAGCGCTACACAGGAATCGAGCCGAGCCGATTTAGTGTTTCACGCTGACACCATTTTAGAGCGCCCGACAAAAATGGAGTATGGGATCAATGCAACAAGGGCTACGGCCCATTTGACGCCAAGATCGCCAGTTGCCCATTGCAGCCAGGGGTTACCTGTTCCGGCAAAAGCCAATCCGAAAAAGAGAAAAGTGTCGAGCACCGTTCCCAATACCGACGAAGCAAATGGTGCAACCCACCACTGTTTCTGGCGCAACTTGTCAAAAACTGACACATCGCAAAGCTGCGCAACTAAGAAGGCACTCCCAGAAGCGAGCGCGATTCTAGGGTCTGCAAAATACAGCGAAGCCATCACGCCCACTGCAAAACCTGCGTACACCACTATGCGTGCTTTGGATGCGCCATAGTAGCGGTTGGTGAGATCTGTTACCAAAAAAGCAATGGGATAACTCAGCGCACCCCATGTCAACCAGTCGTTAATGGGAATCTTGACAAGGATATTGGAAATAACGATAACAAACGCCATCGCTGCTATAGCTAGTATTAAGGACGACCTGGCGTTCACACCCACTGCTCCATTTAAAAGAGCTGCATTGTAGCGGTTTAATGCAGTTTTAGGGCGTTTTACACGTCGATCAGCCAGCCATGCCGATCAGCCGATTTACCCCACTGGATCGCATTGAGTTCCGACCTTAACTCTGGTATCAAAGGCCCCGGTTTACCTGTACCTACAGGATGCGTCTTGCCCTTATAAACGAGTTGCGTCACAGATGTCATCACGGCAGCAGTACCCACTAGACCTGCTTCGCAGCCTGGTTTAGCGACTCTTTCGAGAAGTTCGTCCACTGTGAAATTCCTTTCCTGCACATTCATGGAACGGTCTCTTGCCAACACCAGAATTGAATCACGGGTGACGCCGTGTAAAAAGGAATCATCCAATGGTTTGGTGATAATTTCATCACCATCAAACAGTATGAAGTTAGCAGCACCGGTTTCCTGTACATCACCATCCGGGCAAAACAGCACTTGATGTGCCTGGTGTTCCTCTTTTGCACGCATGATATGCTTCAAGGCACTGGCATAGTTACCACCACCTTTCACACGCCCATGATCAGGTCCACAGCGGACGCCAGTGTCATCGAGCAATAATCGCATGGCAGCCTCGCTACCCGAGAAATAATCGCCAACCGGCGATAACAAAATAAACAAGGTTGATGTCAGGCTGGGAGATGCAGCTTTTCCAATCGCTGGTTCAGTGCCCATATGCGTGGGACGAATGTACATGGATGCAGGCGGTGCCGGTACGTCCTTTTTATAGTGAGCAACCACCTGGGTTATCATGTCACCCACCATTGTGGTCGTAATCTCTGGTAGGTACAGCAATTCGCTACTTTGACGAAAACGTTCGAGATTGCGGTCCATACGGAAAATCTTGACCGAACCATCTTCGTGTTTGAACGCTTTCAAGCCTTCGAAACAGGTGCTGGCGTAGTGCAGCACATGTGCAGCAGGGTTAATTGAAATGGCGTCGCTGGGCACAAGCGTACTTTCGCTCCAACTGCCATCAAAGTTTGCCAGTGTCATCTCTGGCATAAATACCGTACCGAAATCTCCGGCCATAACCCTAACCCTTTAATTATCTTGTGCAGCATCTGTGTTACGTACTCAAATGCAGCCCTGTGCTTTCTCTAACGCATAATTTACACCAGTCTGTGAGTGCTCGGTAGTGTTAAATTGTCCAAAGCCTGCATGAACTGGTTTGGTACCATGATACGCATGAAGATGTTACTGCTTTTTTTGGGAATGCTGCTTTCTGGAGCCGCACATTCACAGACTCAAAACCAACCATCTGAACAGACCGTAGCGAAGCGTGCCGCCCCGATTGCGATTGCCTCCAGCCTACGCCAAGTCTGGCCTTTGTTGATGGACCAGTACTTAGGCGAGATAAAACCTCCGGCATCTTTTGGGTCATCCGGCAACCTTGCACGGCAGATTAAACAAGGCGCACCATTTGCCTTGTTTTTATCGGCCAGTGAGCCACTTGCCGCTTCTGTAGCAGCGCTGGAACCGCAAGCACAGTCTCAGTCTCAAGGTGTAGCAGAAGCCACTTCCAACAAAAGAACTCAATTGCAGCTTTTTGCCACAGGCAAACTTGTCTGGGTAGCGCTGAAATCATCCCCACTTGAGAACTGGCTCAGTGCAGATAGAGAATCACCACTGCCCATTCAGGACATAAATAGAATCGCGATTGCCAATCCACGGTTTGCACCTTACGGCGTTGCAGCAAACGAAGTACTGGCAAGCTATGGCATATCCGTCGGGAACGATCTGCAACTCACACTCGGTGAAAGTGCCGCTCAGGCACTACAGTTTTCACTATCGGGCGCAAGTGACGGGGGTATTGTGCCGTTGTCGCTGTTATCGAATGCGGTAATTGAATCCCTTCCACCACTAACAATCAAAGCGGTAGACACTCATCGCTATACTCCTGTAAAACATATAGCAGTGTTAACACACAATGCAGATGCTGCCACTATTGCCTTAATGGACTTTTTATTATCAGATACCGCACAAGGCATTTTGTCCGCTAATGGTTTTGATCCGGCTAACTGACTATGGGTCCATTCTGGCTATCTATAAAACTGGCTCTTTGGACAACGCTGTTACTACTCCCCGTTGGAATTCTTCTGGGCCGTATTCTCGCCTACAAAAAGTTTAAAGCGCGCGGATGGCTCGAAGCCTTTATTTATTTACCGCTGGTTTTACCACCGACCGTACTCGGATTTTATTTACTCACATTCCTTAGTCCAAACTCGCAAACTGGTGCGGCCTTACAAAGCTTGTTGGGCATTCCTTTGGTGTTCAGTTTTGAAGGCTTGGTATTAGCTTCACTAATAGTCAATTTGCCGTTTGCAGTACAACCTGTACAACAGGCATTTTCCAACATTCGGCCGAGCACAAGAGAAGCCGCCTGGGTCAGTGGCATTTCATACTGGCAAACCTTTACGAAAATTGAATTACCACAGTGCTGGCAGGGCATTCTATGTGCAGCCACCCTGACCTTTGCGCATACGCTTGGCGAATTTGGTGTTGTATTAATGGTGGGTGGAAATATTGCCGGCGAAACACGCACACTCTCCATTGCCATTTATGACAGCGTCCAGGCTTTTGATATGCGCACAGCGGGAATCATGACAGCAGGCCTGCTGGCTTTCTCGATTGCGGCACTGCTTGCCGTGCGCCTACTAGGCAACAATCAACATTCAAGAGAGCATCGCTAAGTGACTACAAAGAAGTCCTTACGCGTTCGACTGCAGCAATCAGAACCCTTTTCACTGGACGTGCAACTGCGATGTGAACGCGGAGAATTGTTGGCGCTGACAGGTCCATCTGGCAGTGGCAAGACAACCGTTCTGCGAAGCATTGCCGGCTTGCACAAGATCAATCATGGCCATGTCTACAGTGGCGGGGATTGCTGGTTTGATGATGCCAAAGGGATTAACAAAACACCTCAACAGCGCTCTGTTGGCTTCGTCTTTCAGCACTACGCCTTGTTCCCACATGTAAACGTACTCGATAATATTGTCTATGCAATGTCGCACTTGCCAAGAAAACAAAGGTATGTAAAAGCGATGGAACTGCTTTCATTGACCAATATGGATGGACTAGAAAAGCGCTTGCCAGTTAACCTCTCCGGCGGGCAAAAGCAACGCATTGCACTGGCGCGTGCTTTGGCCAGAAACCCAAAAGTACTTTTACTTGATGAGCCTTTCTCTGCTGTCGATCAGCTGACACGTAGAAAGTTGTATCGAGAGCTTGCGCAAATACGCACAACTTTGGACTTACCCATGGTTTTAGTCACCCATGATCTTAATGAGGTGCAACAGCTTGCAGATTCACTGTGTTTAATGCATCACGGCAGCACTTTACAGTCGGGCACCGTGAATGATGTTATGCGCAAACCGGTTGATGTTAATGCTGCAAAACTACTTGGACATCAAAATATTGTAACGGCAAACATCAAACACAACCAAGGGCACAAAATACTATGTGCATTAGGTATTGAGTTTGAAGGTGTTGTCACAACAGATCATTTTGACTGTACACACCTATTGATTGAGCCATCAGCCATCATCATGCACAGAGGTGACAGACCATCGCGAGGTGAACGGGAAAATCCGATAAACGTACTGGTTTCAGAAGCCGTTGAATTAGGCGATGAGCTCTCCATGCACCTGACAGCCAACACTGGCGAACACTTGCATTTTAGCGTTTCACGGCATGTCGCTAAACGAAATGGAATTCAAATCGGTAAAACGATAGGCGTCTCTATTTTAGGAGAAGGTGTGCATTGCCTTTCGGCTTAAGCGGGCAGCTTGATATCAATATATTCCAGATCATCTGAAACAGAATCAAACTGCAACTGTGTGCCTGGTGGTATCACCATAGCATCACTCGAACCCAGCACATATTGAGTGGTATGTTCTTGAGTAGTATCCGTTTGAGCAGCACCGCTTTGATTAGTATCGGCCGCTGTTACTTGCAGCTGTCCTCGCACTACAAAACGAAAATGAATATCCGACACATGTAAAACACTCGTGGGCTGAAAACTGTTTGTCGCTTTAACCACCTGCACTGATGCCATATTGTTTGTGGCCTTATCAATACCGGTATTGCAGTAGCTTAAACCAGCTACCGACAAAGGTTGCCAAATTGCAGAATCACGTTGATGACGACAAAATGTTTGACCAGCAAAGCGCCGCTGCGTGTTTATTTGCGCCGTTGGCAATTGCATATCGTGATCTATTGTTGTCATATGGTCTGACGGTACACCGATCTCAAGAACTTCCAGATTATCAGATGATTCGAGAACGCGATGTCGAATTCTGGGAGGCTGTGTAACACAATCACCAGCGCGTAGAATAAACTCTGGACCCTGATCTTCATAGACTAATCGCACCCATCCAGATAAACAGTAGATAAGCTGAAATCCAATACTGTGATAGTGCACCATATCCGGCACTGGACCACCATCAGGTATGCGAATATGCGAGGCGATAATGCTGCCGCCCAAACGTCCATCAATGAGATCGCGATACAACATGCCTGCACGACCAATGACCCAGGGGTCACCTTCTGCCATATTGCGTACCTGGAACTGATGCTCGGTAGGTGGGATGCGAACATCATCATTTTGAGGCACAAACGCAATACGTGTACCGTTAGGTGCAAGCAGAGTTTCAGCCGCTTCTTTTCCCACGTAATGGCTGGGAGCAGTTTCTGAACTCCCTGAACTTCCAGGTGAAACAAGACGGAGGCAGCCCGGTGCGACATCACTGGCGCGGTCGAGCCTAAGCCTCAGTCCATGACCCGACAATACTGCAACAGCAGGATCATCAGATGGATTGATCGTCTCCAGCCGAAAACCCAAAGTATCAATAAAAAACTGCATATCGGCATTGAGATCGTTTGTGGGCATTTCGATCTCACCAATGTACTGAGCGCTCAACGGCTGCTTCTCCTGCTCAAACGGTATTTCTTTTGTTAATCACATTGCGCAAACTATCGCTGCGGACCGAAGTCTGCATGCTTACCGACCGCACTAATCTATATTACACTCAAACTGTAAAGATGCTCTCAATACCACCCAAAACTGGAAAGCCCAAATGGCTGATCTCGAATCCTTTCGTTTAAAAATTCGCCAACGCTACCTGCAAACAGAACCCGAAATCGTTGAGGAACTGTTAAGCGAAAATACACTGAATGAGCGCGAACGGCTGAGGCTGCAGGAAGATGCAGCAGGCGTTGTTAAACAGCTACGTAAAAACGAACAGCCAAGCCTGATGGAGAGCTTTTTATCCGAATATGGCCTTTCGACACCGGAGGGTGTTGGCTTGATGTGCCTTGCTGAAGCACTGTTGCGAGTGCCCGATCCGGAGACCATCGACGAACTAATAGCGGACAAAATTGAGCCTTCAAACTGGGGTGTTCATCTAGGTCAATCCAGTTCATCACTGGTTAATGCCTCAACCTGGGCCTTATTACTCACAGGGCGTATCCTCGATGAAGACGTCAACGACGATGCAAACACACATCCTGTCATGGCACTGAGGCTACTCATCAAACGCCTTGGCGAACCATTAGTCAGGACGGCAGTTAGCCAGGCGATGAAAATGCTGGGAACACAGTTTGTACTAGGCGAAGATATGCGCGAGGCACTTCAGGAAGCTACGGTGTGGGAGCACAAAGGCTATACCTATTCTTACGATATGTTAGGTGAAGCCGCCAGAACCCATGAAGATGCCGAGCGCTATTTTGAAGCCTATTCCAGCGCCATCGACATAATGAAAAATGCCAGTGGTAATACGATAAGAGAACGCCCCGGCATTTCTATAAAACTTTCTGCTCTGCATCCACGCTATGAATTCTCAAAAAAGGCACAGGTACTGAACGAGCTGTTGCCGCGTATTATTAAGTTGGTCAATCAGGCTGCCGCAGCCAATATTGGTTTAAACATAGATGCAGAAGAAGCCGACAGGCTTGATTTGTCGCTTGATTTAATTGATGCACTGGTGCAAGAAGCAGCCCTTGATCAATGGCATGGCTTTGGGATCGTTGTTCAGGCCTATAGTCGTCGCGCCCTACCCGTTATCGACTGGCTGATCGAACTGTGCAGATTACGCCAGCGACGGATCATGGTTCGCCTGGTCAAAGGTGCGTATTGGGATGCAGAAATAAAACAGGCGCAAGAGCTTGGTCTGGCTAACTTTCCGGTTTATACGCGTAAAAGCAATACTGATTTGAGTTATCTTGTTTGTGCTCAACGCTTGCTCGATCACAGAGCACTTATTTATCCGCAGTTTGCTACACACAATGCACACACTGTCAGTGCAATTCACTATCTGGCAGGCAATGATGTCAACAGCTATGAGTTCCAGCGCTTGCATGGCATGGGGGAATCACTGCATCAGCATATTATGGATAAATACAACACACATTGCCGTATATATGCACCTGTTGGAGCACATGTTGATCTACTGGCATACCTTGTCAGACGTTTACTTGAAAACGGTGCTAACAGTTCTTTTGTTAACCAAATTGTCAATACTGACATCAGTCCTGAAACTGTTGCCAGTTGCCCGATTACCGATATCCTTAAAACACCGGACGTTGAACACCCAGCTATTGTTAAACCCTTGTCACTTTTTTTGCCAGAACGGGAAAATTCCAAAGGCTATCGGGTTAATGACCCAGCATCAGTTCAACCGCTGTTAAACGAGCGCGATCAATTTATATCATCTACCTGGGAAGGTTATTGTCTTGTCGCAGGGAGCAGTGCAAAACAGAATGAGCGTGCTTGCTTAAATCCTGCGCTATCCAACGAGGTGATAGGAAAAGTTTTTGAGGCGAGTGACGATCAAATTCAGCAGGCGTTAGAGATTGCAGAAAGTACGTTTCAAAGCTGGACAGTGGTTCCCGTAAATCAGCGTACCAACATGCTGCTGCTTGCGGCCGATGCGTATGAAGCGAACATGGCAGAGCTCTGTGCACTGGCCTGTAAAGAAGCAGGCAAGCATTTAGCGGATGCAATATCCGAGGTACGCGAAGCAGTCGATTTTTTACGCTACTACGCAAGTCAGGCCAGGCAAAATCACACGCACACAAAAGGACGCGGTGTTATCGTTTGCATAAGCCCGTGGAACTTCCCATTGGCTATCTTTACCGGGCAGATCGCTGCCGCACTGGCAACAGGCAATACGGTCATTGCCAAACCTGCACCTCAAACACCATTAATAGCGACAA